>NZ_JBHWIV010000004.1:0-239937 GCF_042731675.1 Kitasatospora sp. NPDC059827
GGCGGTCACCATCCCCTCGGGGATGGTGACCGCCGCGCTCGCGTCCGGTCAGCCGTTGATGTGCTTGAGGCAGAGCACGTAGTTCAGCGCGGGGAGCTTGGTGTAGGTGCGGGTGTAGGTGCTGTCCGACTTCGGCTGCTTCTCGCAGGCCTTCTCGTCCGAGGTGGCGAAGTACTTGTAGACCACCTTGTACTGGGCCTTGGGGTCGGTGCAGGGCAGCACGGTGATCTTCGGGTGGTCGTCCGCGGTCGCGTTGCTGGAGTTCTCGTTGCGCAGGCAGTCGCCGATGCCCGCGCTGTCGACGTCGTCCTTGGCCGCCGGGGTCGCGGGCGGCGGCAGGGTGATGCTCGGCAGGGAGAAGGTGGGCACCGGGAGCGGCGGCGGCGGGGTGTAGCTGAACGTGGGCCGCGGCGACGGCGAGAAGGTGACCGTGCTGGTCGTCGTCGGCCCCGCGACGGGGCCGGAGTCCTGCTTCGGGCCGATCACGCCGGTGGCCAGCAGGACCCCGGTGACCAGCAGGGAGACCGGCACCAGCAGCATGGCGACGTGCGGACGGCTGCCCAGCGGGGCGCCCGGGTCCAGCTGCGGGCCGTGGGTGCCCGGCATGGGCGGCGGCAGCCGCTTGATCCGGTTGTGGGCGCCGAGGTTCATCAGCAGGGTGATCACGGTCAGGATCGGTGAGATCCAGCTCCACCAGCCCTGGACCAGCGTCCTGGCCGACATGTCGCGCACGGTGGCCGTGCCGCAGGTGCGGCAGAACGGGCCGTGCATCCGCAGCATCCGGAACGCGATCAGCAGGCCCTGGTGGCCGCGGACGGTGGCGCGTACGGCCGGGAAGCCGCCGCAGAAGCGGCAGTGCTCCCCGTCCATCGGGGCCGGCGGCGGGTAGCCGTAGCCGTAGCCGGGCGGCTGGGCGCCGTACGGCTGCTCCGGCGGGGGCGGGGCGCTCGGGTAGCCGTACCCGGGCGGGGGCGGCGGTGGCGGGGCGCCGTACGGGCCGCCGGCGTACGGGTTGCCGTCGCCGGGTGGCGGGCCGTAGGGCATCTGGGGCGGAGGCGGAGCGGACAAGGGATCCCCCCGGAACAAGGACGTGGTGGAAGGGTCAGGACTTCTTCACCGGCGGGTAGCCGGTGGTGGGGGTCAGGGGGCCGAGGCAGAGCACGTACCGCGTCTTGTTCCAGCGGCGGCCGCTCTTGCCCGAGACGGCGCTGGTGGTCTGCGGGGTCTGTCGGCAGCGGGTCACGTCGGTGGTGCCGGTGAACTTCGACAGCACCTTGTAATTCGCCTGGGAATCAGTGCACTTGACGATCTCGACGTCACGGGAGCCGCTCACCCGGACGCAGTCCCCGGGCTTGGCGCTGCTGACGTTCGGGCTGCTGAAGAAGTACGCGCCCGCGAGCACCACGCAGCCGCCGACCGCCCCGGCGATCCGCAGCTTGGCGCGGGCACCGCGCTTGGCGGGCGGCGCCGTGGGGGCCGCACCGGGCTGCGGGTAGCCGTACGGCCCGGCGGGCGGCTGCGGCCCGTACGGCGCCTGCCCGTGGGGCGGCTGGGGGTACGGCGGCTGGCCGTACGGGGGTTGGGGGCTCGGCGGCGGGCCGCCGTACGGGCCCGGGGCGTACGGCTGCTGGGCGGGCGGCCCGCCGTACGGCGCCTGGGCGTAGCCGGGTGGGGGCGGACCGAAGCCCGGCGCCGCGGGTGGCGGCGGCCCGTACGGACCGGTCGGTGTGCTCATCAGTTCGTCCCCCGAGACAGAGTGCTGTCCTTCCGACAGGTTTACGTACCTTAGCGACCGGGTCGGACGCAATCGGTCCGGTGGCCGCAACCGGAGTCCGGGACGAACCGGTTGCGGTTCCGGTACCGCGCGGTGTCAGTGGGCCTCGCCGGGCAGGGGGCCGGACCGCCGGGCGGCCCGCAGGTAGAACACCGCGGTCAGCCCGTACACCACCGCCACCCCGACCACCACCGTGACCGAGCGGCCGGACAGCGGCAGCACCAGGGCCGTCACCAGGGCGGCGGCCACGAAGGCGACGTTGAACAGCACGTCGTAGACGGCGAACACCCGGCCGCGGAACTCGTCCTCGACCGACTCCTGCACCACGGTGTCGGCGCAGATCTTGGTGCCCTGGGTGACCACCCCGAGCAGCAGCGCGGCGGCCAGGGTGGGCACCGGGGCGAAGAACAGGCCCAGCGCGGGGACGAAGACCACCGGGGCGAGCAGGCAGACCGTCATCCAGCCGGCCAGGCCGAGCCGGCGGGTGCACCAGGGGCTGACCACCGCGGCGACGAAGAACCCGGCGGCCGACAGCCCGACCGCCTGGCCGAGGGTGGCCAGCCCGGCCGCGCTGTCGGTCGGGGCGTTGAAGGTGTAGCGGGCGAGCATCACCACGACCACGATCAGCACGCCGTAGCAGAACCGGGCCGCCGTGACGGCGGCCAGCGCGTGCACGGCCGGGCGGCAGTCCCGCACCAGGTGGCGGACGGCGGAGCCGAGCCCGACGGCGGCCCCCACCAGCGCCTGGCCGAGCGCGGGGCGCTCGCCGTGCTGGTCCGGGCCGAGCAGGTCGCGGTCCATCCGGCGGGCGGCCAGCGCGGCCGAGAGGTAGAGCAGCGAGGCGACGGTGACCAGTGCGGCGTCCGCCTTCGGCCCGGGGGCCATCAGCTGGTGCAGCAGGAAGCCGATGCCCCCGCCCAGGGCGGCGGCGACGGTCCCGAGGGTGGGGGAGAGGGCGTTGGCGGTGACCAGCCGGTCCTGCTCGACCACCCGGGGCAGCGCGGCCGACAGCCCGGCCAGGATGAACCGGTTGAGCGCGGTGACCAGCAGGGCCGAGGCGAAGAACAGCCAGGTCGGTGCCTCGGCCAGGAGCAGCGCGCCGGTGCCCAGGCCCAGCCCGAAGCGGGCCAGGTTGCCGAAGTAGAGCACCTGGCGCCGGCGCCAGCGGTCCAGCAGCACCCCGGCGAACGGGCCGATCACCGAGAACGGCAGCAGCATCACGGCCAGCACCGAGGCGATGTCGGCGGGGGAGGACTGCTTCTCGGGGGAGAAGACCACGTAGGCGGCGAGTGAGACCTGGAAGACGCCGTCCGAGAGCTGGGAGAGCACCCGGGCGGTGAGTAGCCGGCGGAAGTCCCGGCCGCGGAGCAGACCGAGGAGCGTGGCGCGGTGCGCGGACTGGTGGGTGCTGCCGTTCTCGGTGATCGCCACCCGCCCAGGGTGCCACGGAACCGGGCACCGTTTCATGTGAAACATTCGCTGCGCGAACGTGAAGGGCTCACGACCGGATGATCGTGAGCCCTTCTGGCGCGTTACGAGCGGTCAGCTCGGCGCCCGGTGTCCTACGGTCGCGAACCGAGCTGTGCTCAGCGCTCGACCTCGCCGCGGATGAACTTCTCGACGTTCTCCTTGGCCTCGTCGTCGAAGTACTGGACCGGCGGGGACTTCATGAAGTACGAGGAGGCCGACAGGATCGGGCCGCCGATGCCGCGGTCCTTGGCGATCTTCGCGGCGCGGACGGCGTCGATGATGACACCAGCCGAGTTCGGGGAGTCCCAGACCTCGAGCTTGTACTCCAGGTTCAGCGGGACGTCGCCGAACGCGCGACCCTCCAGGCGGACGTAGGCCCACTTGCGGTCGTCCAGCCAGGCCACGTAGTCCGAGGGACCGATGTGGACGTTCTTGGCGCCCAGCTCGCGGTCGCGGATCTGCGAGGTGACGGCCTGGGTCTTGGAGATCTTCTTGGACTCCAGGCGCTCGCGCTCGAGCATGTTCTTGAAGTCCATGTTGCCGCCGACGTTCAGCTGCATGGTGCGCTCGAGGATGACACCGCGGTCCTCGAACAGCTTGGCCATCACGCGGTGCGTGATGGTGGCGCCGACCTGGGACTTGATGTCGTCACCGACGATCGGCACGCCGGCCTCGGTGAACTTGTCCGCCCACTCCTTGGTGCCCGCGATGAACACCGGCAGGGCGTTCACGAAGGCGACCTTGGCGTCGATGGCGCACTGGGCGTAGAACTTGGCGGCCTTCTCGGAGCCGACGGGCAGGTAGCAGACCAGGACGTCGACCTGCTGGTCCTTGAGGATCTGGACGACGTCGACCGGGGTCTCGTCCGACTCCTCGATGGTCTCCAGGTAGTACTTGCCCAGACCGTCGAGGGTGTGGCCGCGCTGGACGGTCACGCCGGTCGGCGGGACGTCGCAGATCTTGATGGTGTTGTTCTCGCTGCTGCCGATGGCGTCGGCCAGGTCGAAGCCGACCTTCTTGGCGTCGACGTCGAAGGCGGCGACGAACTCCACGTCACGGACGTGGTAGTCACCGAACTGGACGTGCATCAGCCCGGGGACCCTGCCGGCCGGGTCGGCGTCCTTGTAGTACTCGACACCCTGCACCAGCGACGCGGCGCAGTTGCCCACGCCCACGATGGCTACGCGAACCGAACCCATTCCGGTTGCTCCCTCTGATCTCATGAGGGCCGTCGGAACAGACGGCACTCGTCCTGCTTCTTCGAATGACTGCTTGTACGGGCGCGAGGCGCCCACTCCTGCCGCGCGGCACAGGGCTGACGCGGCGTCAGCGCTCCTGGGCGGAGCGCCCCGGGCGGTCGTACGGTGGCCCGGACGGGTCGGAGGACCCGGTCTCCTGGCCACGGCCGTCCGAAGTCGTGTGGGGTACGGCGGTGGTTCCGGCGGTCCCGGTGGGGGCGCCGGTGGCGGGCCCGGTCCGGCCGGTGCGGTTGGCCCGCTCGGTCTCGATCAGCTCGTTGAGCCACCGGACCTCGCGTTCCACCGACTCCAGGCCGTGCCGCTGGAGTTCGACGGTGTAGTCGTCGAACCGTTCGCGGGCGCGGGCCAGCGAGTTGCGCATCCGCTCCAGGCGCTCCTCCAGCCGGCTGCGGCGGCCTTCCAGGACGCGCATCCGGACGGCCCGGTCGGTCTGACCGAAGAAGGCGAAGTGGACGCCGAAGCGCTCGTCCTCCCAGGCCTCCGGGCCGGAGTCGGCGAGCAGCTCCTCGAAGCGCTGCTTGCCCTCGGGGGAGAGCCGGTAGACGATCTTCGACCGCTTGCCGTTGAGCGCGGTGGCCGGGACGTACTCGACGTCCGGGTTGTCCTCGACCAGGAAGCCCTGGGCGACCAGGCTCTTCAAGCACGGGTAGAGCGTTCCGTAGGAGAGCGCCCGCAGTGCCCCGAGCAGGATGTTGAGCCGTTTGCGCAGTTCGTAGCCGTGCATCGGGGCGTCGTGGAGCAGCCCGAGAACGGCGAACTCCAGCACTCCTGAGCGCCTGCCCACTGCCGTCGTCCTCCTCCCTCTCGACCCTCGCTCCGGCCGTTGCCTCGGCGGTATACCGCTTCGATGTATCGGCTCGATATATCGAGAACAGTAAACCCGACCCCCGGAACGAGCAAGGGGGGCACGCGTGAATGTGATCACAAGCCGACGCGCGGGTGGGGTTGGCAACGGCCGTGTAATGATCTGCTGCCGTTTTGCGGGCATTGGCACCTGATGCCCGATTAGGAAGGTTTTCCCGCTGCGTACGCTGTCGCGTGTGCACGAGGACCAACCTCCGGGGTTAGGGCGGTCCGGGCATCGGACAGGAACCCTGCCTTCAGGCCGACCGGGCCTGGCGAGGAGCGGCTGGAAACATGAGCGAGCGACGGCGAAGGACGCCCAATTCGGGCGGTGACGGGCAGCAGCCGCCGGGAGGCGGCGGCCGTCGGGGCGGCCCCGGCCCCGACGAACTGGGCTCGGAAGGCGTCGGCCGTCGACGTCCGCCCGGTGTCCGGGAGACCGCCCAGCAACCCCGGATGGGCCGCGCCGAGATGCGCAAGGCCTCCCAGAAGAAGGGGAAGGGCGGTGGCCGGCGCGGTGCCGCCGCCGCCTCCGCCGCCGCTGCGGCCGGCCCCGGCAAGAAGCGCTTCATCGACTACCCGCGGTTCGGCAAGACCGGCTTCCGGCGCTGGCTGCCGTCCTGGAAGCTGGTCTCCAGCGTCTTCCTGGTGTGCTTCGCCGCCTGCGTGGGCGTCGTGTTCTACCTGTACCAGACCACGACGGTGCCCCAGCTCAAGGACCTGGTGAAGGACCAGAACACCATCTACTACTGGGCCGACAACACGGAGATGACCCGCAAGGGCGAGACCAACCGTCAGATCGTCGAGCTCAACGACATCAACCCCACCCTGCAGAACGCCGTCATCTCGGCGGAGAACGAGACCTTCCGCACCGACAGCGGCATCGACCCCAAGGGCATGCTGCGCGCCGTCTACAACATGGCGAAGGGCGGCGAGACCCAGGGCGCCTCGACGATCACCCAGCAGTACGTCAAGAACGCCTACCTGAGCCAGGAACAGACCATCAGCCGCAAGCTGAGGGAGTTCTTCATCACGCTCAAGCTCAACCAGCAGACCAGCAAGGAGGACATCCTCAAGGGGTACCTCAACACCAGCTGGTTCGGCCGCAACGCCAACGGCGCCCAGGCCGCGGCGCAGGCGTACTACGGGGTCAACGCCAAGGACCTGAACCTCTGCCAGAGTGCCATGCTCGCCGGGCTGTTGAAGGGTGCCAACTACTACGACCCCTCCAAGCCGGCCAACCACGACCGCGCGGTGGAGCGCTGGAAGTGGATCCTGGACCGGATGGTGACCACCCACAACGCCACCGCGGAGGAGCGGGCGAAGTGCACCACCTTCCCCGAGCCGATCGCGTTGAAGGCCAGCTCCAACATGAACGGTGAGATCAGCTACCTGGTCGACACCGCCAACCAGTACGTGATGACCACCGACAAGTCGATCACCCAGCAGATGCTCGACAAGGGTGGTCTGAAGATCTACACCACCTTCGAGAAGGACAAGGTCGACGCCCTCAAGAAGGCCGTCGACGACGTCAAGGGCGAGAACCTCGACCCGCAGAAGCGGCCCAACAACGACACCTTCGTCCAGTTCGGCGCCGCCAGCATCAAGCCCGGGGACGGCGCGATGGTCGCCATCTACGGCGGCGACGGCGTGGAGAACGGCCACTTCGACAACAACGCCAACGCCGGCGGTGTCCAGGTCGGCTCGACCTTCAAGCCCTTCGTCCTGGCCACCGCGATGCAGACCGGTGTGCAGACCGCGAAGGACACCGACGGCAAGCCGAAGCGGATCAACGCGGACAGCCGCTACCTGGCCGACGACATGTCCGAGATCCGCAAGCCCGACGGCTCGCTGGTGATCGGCGACGACGGCAAGCCCTACCGGCAGAAGAACGAGGACGCCGGCAAGCGCGGCTACGTCTCGCTGCGGCAGGCCATGCAGTTCTCGTACAACGTGCCCTTCGTCCAGCTCAACCAGGACGTCGGCGGCCCCGCCGTGGCCGACATGGCCGTGCAGATGGGCATCAAGCGGGAGAGCCTGGCCGACCCGAAGACCGCGACCTTCCCGCTCGGCACCTCGACCATCAGCCCGATCCGGATGGCCACCGGCTACGGCACCCTGGCCGCCAGCGGCAAGGAGGCCGAGCCCTACTCGGTCACCAAGGTCGAGGTGGACGGCAAGGAGCGCCCGGGCTTCGGCAAGAAGGACGCCAAGGTCGCGCTGGAGCCGGCCGTCGCGGACAACGTCACCGACGTGCTGGTGAACGTGGCCAAGAACGGTACTGGTACCAAGACCAACACCCTGGGCCGCCCGGTGGCCGGCAAGACCGGTACCACCGACCAGAACAAGTCGGCCTGGTGGGTCGGCTACACCCCGCAGCTGGTGACCAGCGTGGCGATGTGGCGCGAGGACCCGAACAAGCACGACCGGGAGTCCCTCAACGGCACCGGCGGCAAGGAGTCCATCCACGGTGGTGACATCCCCACCGACATCTTCACCCGGTACATGAAGGCCGCCCTGGCCAACGAGAAGAAGGTGGACTTCCCGACCCCGCAGCCGGTCGGCACCGAGGTGGACTCCTCCGGCGCGCCGTCCACGGCCACCATGACGCCCTCCCAGACCCCGACCACCACCCCGCCGACCACGGTGGAGACCCAGCAGCCGACCCAGCAGCCCAACCAGCCGCAGCCCCCGCAGCCCACCCAGGGCAGCGGCTGCGTGCCGACCATCGACTGCCCGCCGACCGCGCCGCCGACCCAGACCCACAAGCCGAAGCCGACGGACACCCCCTGCAACCTGATCCTCGGTTGCCCGTCGACGCCGCCGGCCGGTGGCAACGGCGGTGCCGGCAACGGCGGTGCCGGCAACGGTGGCACCGGCGGAAAGCCGAGCCCGAGCAGCACCGGCGGCGCCGGTGGTGCCGGCGGTGCCGGCGGTGCCGGCGGTGGCGGCGGCCTGCAAGGCGGTGGCGCAGCGGCCGGGCAGTAGCCCGGTCCGACCGGCCGACCGGTCCGACCGGTGAGAAGCCGACAACGGCGGTGGCGGTCCTCCTCGGAGGGCCGCCACCGCCGTTTCGTCACGATTCGCCGCACGCGCCCCGTCCGTACCGCTGGACCACCGCAGGGTCCTCCTCGTCCCGGCGCATCCGGTGCGGCAGGATGTCCGGCATGACGTCGAGCGATCGTGACGAAACCGGCGGCCCGGACGGGCCCGGCGCCGCCGCAGGGCCCACCCCGGCGGCCGTCGCCACGGCCGTGCCGGCGGCCGACACCGTGGTCGTCCCGGCGGACGAGGACCGGGTGGCGGCGGCCGGCAGCGAGGTGTTCGGCGGCCCGCCCGGCCGGCGGGCGCTGCTCGGCGTCTCCTGGTGGATCCCGGTGCGGGTGCTGGCCCTGGTGGTGATCGTGGTCTCCGCGCTCGGCATGGTGCACAACCTGCCCTGCTACGACCAGGCCTGGTTCCAGCCGGGCTCGCCGCAGTACATCCACGCCTGCTACAGCGACGTCCCGCACCTGTTCTCCGGCCGCGGCTTCGCGGCCGGGCTGCACCCGTACGTGGACCGCATCCCCGGTACCACGGGGGACCTCCAGTACCTGGAGTACCCGGTGCTGACCGGCCTGTTCATGCAGGTCGCGGCCTGGCTGACGCCCGGCGGCGGCACCGAGCAGGCCCAGGAGCAGTGGTTCTGGGCGATCAACGCCGGGCTGCTGATGGCCTGTGCGGTGGTCGCCGCGGTCGCGCTCTCGCGCACCCACCGCCGCCGCCCCTGGGACGCGATGCTGTTCGCGCTCTCGCCGGTCCTGCTGCTCAACGGCACGATCAACTGGGACCTGCTCGCGGTCGCCCTGGCCGCCGTGGCGATGGCCTGGTGGTCCGGCTCCCGGCCCGGCTGGGCCGGGGTCTTCATCGGCCTGGCCACCGCTGCGAAGCTCTACCCGCTGCTGCTGATCGGCCCGCTGCTGGTGCTCTGCTGGCGGGCGGGCAAGTGGCGCGAGTTCCGGCTGCTGCTCGGCGGCGCGGTCGGGGCCTGGCTGGTGGTCAACCTGCCGATCATGCTGGCCAACTGGCAGGGCTGGTCGACCTTCTACGTGTTCAGCAAGCACCGCGGCGAGGACTACGGCTCGTTCTGGCTGATCCTGATGCAGCAGCGCGGCGTGGGGCTGGCCGACCTCGACCTCTACATCGGCGTGCTGATGGTGCTGGGCTGCGCGGCCATAGCGTGGCTCGGCCTCTCGGCGCCGCGCCGGCCGCGGTTCGCGCAGCTGGCCTTCCTGGTGGTCGCGCTGTTCGTGCTGGTCAACAAGGTGTACTCGCCGCAGTACGCGCTCTGGCTGCTGCCGCTCGCGGCGCTGGCCAGGCCGCGCTGGCGCGACCTGCTGGTCTGGCAGGCCTGCGAGGTGCTGTACACCCTGGGCATCTGGTCCCACCTGGGCTTCGTCACAGGGCCCAAGCAGCACGGCATCGGCGAGCCCTGGTACCACTTCGCGATCGCGCTGCACCTGCTCGGCACGCTCTACCTGGTCGTGCTGGTGGTCCGGGACGCCCTCTACCCGGACCGCGACCCGGTCCGCTGGGACGGCACCGACGACCCCTCCGGCGGGGTGCTGGACGGCGCGCCGGACGTGGTGACCCTGGGCGCCGCCCGGCGGCTGGAGGAGGAGCGGAGCTACGCCGGATACGCGCCGGCCGGCTCCTTCGAGCAGTGGCTGGAGGAGCCACCGGCGAAGGAACCGGCCGACGGGAAGGCGTAGCGGCCCCCAGCGGCCCGTAGCGGCCGCCGGCGGCTCCTGCCCTGTCCGGCCGATCTTGCCGGGCCCGCGACGCCGGGCATCCCGCCTGGCCGCACGCCCGAATCGCCCGAGTACACCCAGTACGAGGACGATCCGGGCGCACGCCCAGCCGGGCGCCCACCGCCGCGGGCTGATCCGACAAGATCGACCGGACAGGGCCTAGCGGTCCACCACCCGGTCGAAGTGGGTGGTGGTGTGCCGGACCTGGAGGCCCAGCTCCTCGCCGATCGCGGGGGGCGCGGTCTCGCCGTCCAGGAACAGCAGTGAGACCTGCATGTGCGGCGGCTCGGCGAACCAGAGCTGCTTGCCCGCCCAGTGGAACGGCGACTTGGTCTTGTTGACCGTCGCCAGACCGGCCCGGGCGATGCCCTTGGCGCGGGCGCCCATGCTGGCCACGTACTTGGGCGCCTCCAGGCCGATGCCGTGCGCGGTGCCGCCGGCGACCACCAGGATGTGGCCGTCGGTGGGCGCCGGGTGCTGGCGGTAGCCGTAGCGCTCGCCCTTCTTCAAGGGGGTGACGTCCAGGACCGTGGCCCGGACCTCCAGCGCGCCGTGGTCGCCCAGCCAGAGCCGGGTGCCGATCCGGGCCCGGAACACGGTGCCCGGGTAGCGCTGGGCCAGCTGTTCCATCCCGGCCGCGCCCAGGTGGCTGACGAAGACGGTGTGCACCGGGATGCCGGCCGCCAGCGCGGTGTCCACCCAGTACACGACCTCCTCGACCGGGCTGGAGCCGTCCGGCCGGTCCATCGGCAGGTGCAGGGCGAGGCCCTCGAAGGAGACGCCGTCCAGCTCGGCGGCGACGGTGCGCAGGTCGGCGGCGCTCACGCCGTGCCGGCGCATGGTGGTCATGCACTCCAGCACCACCCGGGCGCCGTGCAGCGAGCGCAGCGCGTCCACGCTGGCCACCGTGCGGATCACCCGGGAGTGCGGCAGCGGGAGCACCTCCTCGCCGACCCGGTAGGGCGTGAGCACCAGCAGCTCGCCGCCGTACCACTCGGCGGCGTCGGCCGCCTCGTACGCGGTGCCGACGGCCAGCACACCGGTGCCGAGCAGGGTCGCCTCCTCGGCCAGCCGGTGGTTGCCCAGGCCGTAGCCGTTCCCCTTGGCGACGGGCACCAGGCCGGGGAACTCGGCGAGGACGGAGCGCTGGTGGGCGCGCCAGCGTTCGGTCTCGAGGTAGAGCGACAGCGTCATCGGGGCAGCCTCCTCAGCGGCGGGACATGTAGAGGTCGAGGGCCTTGTGCAGCAGCTTGTTCAGCGGGAAGTCCCACTCGCCGAGGTACTCGGCCGCCTGGCCGCCGGTGCCGACCTTGAACTGGATCAGACCGAACAGGTGGTCGTTCTCGTCCAGGGTGTCGCTGATGCCGCGCAGGTCGTACACGCCGCCGCCGAGGGCGTAGGCGTCGCGCATCATCCGCCACTGGATCGCGTTGGACGGCTTGACCTCGCGCTTGTGGTTGGCCGAGGCGCCGTAGGAGTACCAGACGTGCTCGCCGACCACCAGCATCGTGGTCGCGGCCAGCGGCTCGCCCTCGTGGTAGGCGATGTAGAGCCGCATCCGGTTCTGGTCCTCGGCGGTGAGGGCCTGCCACATCCGCTGGAAGTAGGACAGCGGGCGTGGGGTGAACTTGTCGCGCTCGGCGGTGACCAGGTAGAGCTGGTGGAAGATCGGCAGCTCGTCGTAGCCGCCCTGGTACACCTCGACGCCGCTCTTCTCGGCCTTCTTGATGTTGCGGCGCCAGAGCTGGTTGAAGTTCTTGTGGATGTCGTCCAGCGAGCGGTTGGCCAGCGGCACCTGGAAGACGTAGCGCGGCTGGACGTCGCCGAAGCCGGCCCCGCCGTCGTCGCCCTGCAGCCAGCCGGCCTTGCGCAGCCGGTCGGCCACCTCGAAGGCGCGGGCCTCGTACCAGTCGGCCTCGACGTCGCGCAGGCGCTTGGCCTGCTTGGCGGCGATGGCCTCCTTGATGGTGGGGGCGTTCCAGCGGCGGATGACGATCGGCGGGCCCATCTTCACCGAGAACGCGCCCTGCGACTTCAGGTGGGCGAGCATCGGGGAGAGCCAGCGGTCGAGGTCCCGGTCGAACCAGTCGATGACCGGGCCCTCGGGCAGGTAGGCGAGGTAGCGCTTGACCTTCGGCAGCTGGCGGTAGAGCACCAGGCCCGCGCCGACCAGCTGGTCGGCCTCGTCGAACCAGCCGATCGACTCCGAGCGCCACTCGGCCTTCACGTCGCCCCAGGACGGCACCTGCATGTGACTCGCCGAGGCGCGGCTCCTGATGAAGGCGAGGTGCTCCTCGCGGGTGATCGTCCTCAGGCGCAGGCTCATTGCTCGGTGCTCCTCGTCGGTCGGGCTGCGGTGGGCCCAGGTTCTCGGGCTCGACCCTATCGTCCGGGGCCCGGCGGCCCGGCGCTGCGGGCACGACGGCGCCCCCGGCGGGTACCTGTCTGATGCAGATACGCGACGGGGGCGCCGAGGGTTCCTGGAGCCGGGTGTTCAGCCCCAGAGGCCGCCGCGGGCGATGCCGAGGTAGAAGCCGATGGCGGAGGCGCCGAGCGCGATCATCAGGACGAAGCGTTCGGCGGTGGTGACCGAGACGAACATGCCCCACAGGCCGGTGACGATCCCGGCCAGGCCGGTCCACGAGGTCAGCAGGTGCAGGTTGTAGAAGAACGAGGTGGTGAAGGCGATCACACCCAGCACGGCCGTCAGGGCCACCAGGGTGTTCTCGCGGGGGTGCGGGTGGCCGTCGGTGTTCAGTGTGAGGGCGGGCATGCGGTGGACGGACTGGGCCATGAGTCCCACCTCCTGGCGTGGAGACGAACGGGCAGGAATCCCGTTCCGTCCAGATTGCGGCGGTTGGGTCCGTCTCACAACCCCTATGCGTTTTGTTCGGCCGTCCGGGTGCAGGTAGGCTGTGCCGTCTGCACTGGTGTAGTTGTGCCCCCTTGCGCCCTCTTCCGGGTGACACCCCTGGTGGGTGTACGGGGCCCGACTGTCCGACCCGGCCGCTACCGTGGGCCGGGGTCGTCACCGCACCGGTGCCGACGCTACGCACAACCCTCCTGCCACGGAGAGACCGTGGCCGCTGAGTCCAAAGGAGGTGGGTTACTCATGCGTCACTACGAGCTGATGGTCATCCTCGACCCGTCGGTCGAGGAGCGCGCTGTCTCCCCCCTGATCGAGTCCTTCCTGGCCGTCGTCCGCAACGCCGGCGGCAAGGTCGAGAAGGTCGACACCTGGGGTCGTCGCCGTCTGGCTTACGAGATCAACAAGCAGTCCGAGGGCATCTACTCGGTCATCGACCTCAAGGCCACGCCTGAGGTCGTCAAGGAGCTCGACCGCCAGATGGGCCTGAGCGAGTCGGTTCTGCGGACCAAGGTCCTGCGCCCGGACACCCACTGAGCCACTTCTGAGGCCTTCGGGTCTCGGGTAGCTCGCGTCCGCTGTTTCACGTGAAACAGCGGTGAACGGACATCTTCCCGAGAGGTCATCACCACCATGGCAGGCGAGACCGTCATCACCCTCGTCGGCAATCTCGTCGACGACCCCGAGCTGCGCTTCACCCCGTCGGGTGCGGCGGTCGCGAAGTTCCGCATCGCGTCCACCCCCCGCACCTTCGACCGTCAGACGAACGAGTGGAAGGACGGCGAGAGCCTCTTCCTCACGTGCAACGTCTGGCGGCAGCCGGCGGAGAACGTGGCCGAGTCGCTGCAGCGCGGCATGCGCGTCATCGTGCAGGGCCGACTGCGCCAGCGGTCTTACGAGACCAAGGAAGGCGAGAAGCGGACGGTCTTCGAGGTCGAGGTCGACGAGGTCGGTCCGAGCCTGCGCTCGGCGACCGCGAAGGTCACCCGGGCCAACCGGTCCGGCGCTCCCGGCGGCGGCTTCGGCGGCCAGCAGGGCGGCGGCCAGGGCGGTAACTGGGGCGGTGGCAACGGTGGCGGCCAGCAGGGCGGCGGCAGCTGGGGTGGAAACTCCGGCGGCGGCCAGTCCGGCCCCTCCGACGACCCGTGGGCGTCCAGCGCTCCGTCCGGTGGAAACCAGGGCGGCGGCGGCTGGGGCGGCGCCCCGTCCGGTGGCGGCTTCTCGGAAGAGCCCCCGTTCTAAGAGCTGACAGATTTCGTGCGGCCCGGCCGCAGGCGTCCCCGGACGCCGGTCGGGCCGTGAACCCCAAATGGAGCACACCATGGCGAAGCCGCCTGCTCGCAAGCCGAAGAAGAAGGTTTGCGTCTTCTGCAAGGACAAGGTCAACTACGTTGACTACAAGGACACGAACCTGCTGCGGAAGTACATCTCCGACCGCGGAAAGATCCGTGCCCGCCGTGTCACCGGCAACTGCACCCAGCACCAGCGTGACGTCGCCACGGCCGTGAAGAACAGCCGTGAGATGGCGCTGCTGCCCTACACCAGCACCGCGCGCTAAGAGAGGGTGACCGAGTAATGAAGATCATCCTCACGCACGAGGTTCCGGGTCTCGGCTCCGCCGGCGAGGTCGTCGAGGTCAAGGACGGCTACGCCCGCAACTTCCTGGTCCCGCGTGGCTTCGCCATCCGCTGGACCAAGGGCGGCCAGAAGGACGTCGACGCGATCCGTCGCGCCCGCAAGATCCACGCGATCCAGACCCTGGACGCGGCCAACGAGGTCAAGGGCAAGCTCGAGGGCGTCCAGGTCAAGCTGGCCGTTCGCTCGGGTGACGCCGGCCGTCTGTTCGGCTCGGTGACCCAGGCCGACGTCGTCGAGGCCATCAAGGCCGCCGGCGGCCCGGCCGTGGACAAGCGCGCCGTCGCGATCGCCTCGCCGATCAAGACCGTGGGCACCCACAAGGTCTCGGTCAAGCTGCACTCGGACGTCGTGGCCAACCTCGACGTCGCCGTCGTGGCTGCCTGAGTTCCGTAGCACCGGCCGAGGGCCGGACTCCCCCCGGGGAGTCCGGCCCTCGGGCGTTCCCGGGCCCGCTCAGTCGCGCACGGCCCCGGTGACCAGCCAGCGGCCGCCGCGGGCGCGGGCCACCAGGAAGACCGCGCGGACCAGCATGAACAGGTTCATCGCCCACCACAGCCCGGCCAGCCCGGTGCCGGTGGCCGGCACCAGGAACGCGGCCGGGGCGAACACCGCCAGGGTGGCGAGCGCCGCCCGGGCCAGGTAGGGGCCGTCCCCGGCGCCCATCAGCACGCCGTCCAGCACGAAGACCAGGCCCGCCACCGGCTGGCTGAGCGCGAGCAGCAGCAGGGCCGTGTGCAGCTGCCCCTGGACCACCGGGTCGGGGGTGAACAGCGGGACGTACAGCGGGCGGGCCAGCACCACCAGCAGGCCCAGCACCACCCCGGAGCCCAGGCCCCACTCGACCATCCGCCGGGTGGCCGCGCGGGCGCCCGGGACGTCCGAGGCGCCCAGGTAGCGGCCGATGATGGCCTGGCCGGCGATCGCGATGGCGTCCAGCGCGAAGGCCAGGAAGCTGAACAGCGTCATGGCGATCTGGTGTGCGGCGACCTGGTCGTCGCCGAGCCGGGCGGCCACCGCGGTGGCGATCATCAGCACCGCGCGCAGGCTGACCGTGCGGACCAGCAGCGGCCCGCCCGCCCTGGCCCCGGCCCGGATGCCCGTCGCGTCCGGCCGCAGCGAGGCCCGCTCCCGGCGGGCGCCGCGGACCACCACGACCAGGTAGACCGCGGCCATCCCGGTCTGGGCCAGCACGGTGCCCCAGGCCGAGCCGGCCACCCCGAGCCCGGCGCCGTACACCAGGCCGAGGTTCAGCCCGATGTTGGCGGTGAATCCGCCGACGGCCACCAGCAGCGGCGTACGGGTGTCCTGGAGGCCGCGCAGCACGCCGGTGGCGGCCAGCACCAGCAGCATCGCCGGGATCCCCAGGGAGCTGATCCGCAGGTACGTCACGGCGTACGGCGCCGCGGTCGGCGAGGCGCCCAGCAGGTCGGCCGCCCAGGGGGCCAGCAGCAGGGTGAGCAGGACCACCGGGACGGCCAGGCCGACAGCGAGCCAGAGGCCGTCGACGCCCTGCTGGACGGCGCCCCGGCGGTCCCCGGCGCCGATCCGGCGGGCCACCGCGGCGGTGGTGGCGTAGGCGAGGAAGACGAACACCCCGGTGGCCGTGGTGAGGGCGGCGGAGGCGACGCCGACCCCGGCGAGCTGGGGCGTGCCGAGGTGGCCGACGATCGCGGAGTCGGCCATCAGGAACAGCGGTTCGGCGACCAGGGCGCCGAAGGCGGGCACCGCCAGGGCGAGGATCTCGCGGTCGTGGCCGCGTCGGTCGTGGCCGCGTCCGGTGGGGCTGCGTCTGGAAGGGCTGCGTCTGGAGGGCTCGGCGGGGGCGGTGCTCATGCGCTCCAGGGTACTCATCCACAGGTAAGAGGCCAATGGGCAGTTCGGTCGTTACTCGAAACTGCGAGCGGTGTACTCCGCCCGGTCCGCGCCCACAGCCGTTCGGCAGTGTGTGAAGAATTTCTCATGCACAGGCCCCGGAAGAGGTAATCGCAGGTCAACAGGTTGACGATGGATCGATCGTTCGGTTATCCACAGGAGCTTCCACAGGGGTGTCCACAGCTTTGCGGCAGTTCTCCACAGCCCGGGGCCACTCGTCCACACCCCCTGTGGATAACCGCCTTGGCGCGAGGGCGTCCGGCGCCTTAGCGTGGGCCCTCCACCCGACACTCCCACCGGCCCCGGCGTCCGATTTGTCGGGGCCGTGGCGTACAAAGAGGAGCGGATCCGCTCCACCCAGCCACCGGCAAGGCCCGCTCCAACTTCGCACCACTCGCTGATCGGGGAACACGCGTGACCGGCCCCCAGTACGACGACCACGACGCCCCGCCGCCGGAGGAGGACTGGCAGCCCGCCGAGGACCCCTTCCCGGCCGGCGCCTTCGACGACGCCCCCTTCCCGGACGGTCCCGGCGACCGGCTGCCGGTCTCCCGCAACCGCGGCGGCCAGGGTGGCGGCGGCGGTCAGGGCGGCAACCGGGGCGAGGGCTTCCGCAAGGGCGGCGGCGACTTCAACGGCAGGGGCGGCAAGAACGGCAAGGGCGGCGGCCGGGACGACCGTCGGGACGACGAGGGCCACGGCGGCGTCGACGGCTTCGAACGCGTCCCCCCGCAGGACCTCGCGGCCGAGCAGTCCGTGCTGGGCGGCATGCTGCTCTCCAAGGACGCCATCGCCGACGTGGTCGAGGTGCTCAAGCCGGCCGACTACTACCGGCCCGCGCACGAGATGGTGCACGGCGCGATCCTCGACCTGTACGCCCGCGGCGAGCCGGCCGACCCGATCACCGTGGCCGGCGAGCTCACCAAGCGCGGCGAGCTCCAGCGCGTCGGCGGCGCCGCCTACCTGCACACCCTGGTCAACTCCGTCCCGACCGCGGCCAACGCCGAGTACTACGCCCAGATCGTCGCCGAGCGCGGGGTGCTGCGCCGCCTGGTCGAGGCCGGCACCCGGATCGCCGGCATGGGCTACGCCGCCGAGGGCGACGTGGACGAGATCGTCAACGCCGCCCAGGCGGAGATCTACGCCGTCACCGAGCAGCGCACCAACGAGGACTACGCGCCGCTCGCCGACATCATGGAGGGCGCCCTCGACGAGATCGAGGCGATCGGCTCCCGCAACGGCCAGATGTCCGGCGTGCCGACCGGCTTCGCCGACTTCGACGCGCTCACCAACGGGCTGCACCCCGGCCAGATGATCGTCATCGCGGCCCGCCCCGCGATGGGAAAGTCCACCCTGGCGCTGGACTTCGCCCGGGCCTGCTCGATCCACCACAAGCTGCCGAGCGTGATCTTCTCGCTCGAAATGGGCCGCAACGAGATCGCCATGCGCCTGCTCTCCGCCGAGGCCAGGGTCGCGCTGCACCACATGCGCTCCGGGAACATGACGGACGACGACTGGACGCGGGTCGCCCGCCGGATGCCGGACGTCAGCGAGGCGCCGCTGTTCATCGACGACTCGCCGAACCTGTCGATGATGGAGATCCGCGCCAAGTGCCGCCGGCTCAAGCAGCGCAACGACATCAAGCTGATCGTCATCGACTACCTCCAGCTGATGCAGTCCGGCGGCTCCCGCCGGGCCGAGAACCGCCAGCAGGAGGTCTCGGACATGTCCCGTAACCTCAAGCTGCTGGCCAAGGAGCTGGAAGTGCCGGTCATCGCGCTGTCCCAGCTGAACCGTGGTCCCGAGCAGCGCACCGACAAGCGGCCGATGGTCTCCGACCTGCGCGAGTCCGGCTCGATCGAGCAGGACGCCGACATGGTCATCCTGCTGCACCGCGAGGACGCCTACGAGAAGGAGTCCCCGCGCGCGGGCGAGGCCGACCTGATCGTCGCCAAGCACCGTAACGGTCCGACCGCGACCATCACCGTCGCCTTCCAGGGCCACTACTCGCGCTTCGTCGACATGACCCGGGACTGACCGCCGGCCCCGGGCCGCTCCCGGTGCGGAACCGGGAGCGGCCAGGGGCCGGGGCGGCCGGGGTGGCCGGTCAGAACCAGGACAGGCAGTGCGGCGGGCGCTCGGTGCGGAACAGGGCGTCGGCGAGGGCGACCGCCTCCGGGCGGTGGGCCCGGACGTGCCCGGCCCGCACCAGCGTGCCCACGGGGGTGCCGCCGAGGTAGACCGCGCCCAGGTCCCGCACGTCCAGCGAGAGGTCGGGCTCCCGGTCGGTCGGCACGCACACGGCCTCGCCGCCCCGGACGGTCAGCAGGTGGCGGGCGCGCTCGCCGAGGAACGGGTCGTCCACGTCGAGGACGAGCTCGCCGTCGGCGGACCAGCCGCGCGCGGTCAGCGCCCGGGGGACGTCCAGCAGCCGGACCCAGAGCCACTCGCTGCTGTTGCCCACCTGGGCGGCGCCGAAGTCCGCGAGCTGCCAGCGCAGCGGGTGCTCGGCCGGGAAGTGCTTGAAGACGACCTGGTCGACCAGGTCGTGCCCGAGCAGGAACCGGGCCAGGGCCGAGGTGACGGCGTCGTCGACGGCGATGGTCTCGTCCACGGTCAGGGTGTCCCCGTCCAGGGAGTAGCTGGCGTAGCCGTCCGGGGTGCCGGCGGCGTCGCGGTGGACGGCGATGTAGCGCGGCGTCGCGGAGACCGGGGGCTGGCCGGCGCCCAGGGCCCACCAGCGGTGCGGCCGGGACAGCGCGCCGGGACGGGCGCGGCGGTAGCCGTCGTAGACCTCCTCCAGGAGGTCCCGGCAGTCGGCCCGCCGCAGCAGCTCGACCGAGCCGGTGTCCGTGCCCCCGCCGGCCCGCGGGGCGGTGAAGGCGGCCCGGTGGCGCGGCACCGTCAGCCGCCCGGTGTACGTCGCCGGGCCGTAGCCGAACCGGCCGTAGATCGCGGGCTCGGAGGCCAGCAGCACGGAGAGGAACTCCCCGCGGGCCCGCAGGTCGGCGAGCTGGCGCCGCATCATCGCGGTCAGCACGCCCCGGCGGCGGTGGGTGGGCAGGACGCCGACGAAGCTCACTCCGGAGACCGGGGTGAGCGCCCCGCCGGGCAGGGTGAGCTCGAAGGAGTACGCGGCGGCGGTGCCGACCGGACGCCCGTCGTCCGTCACCGCGAGCAGGCCGCGCTCCGGTTCGATCGCCGACCACCAGACCCCGCTGCCGTCCTCGGCCCGGGCCTCCGGGAAGCGGCCGAACGCGGCGTGGACGGTGTCGACGAAGACGTCGAGGTCCTTCTCGGTCGTGGAACGGATCTCCATCGCTGCTGAGCCCTCCCCTGGGTACGGCCCACGGTGCGCGGGCCGCCGACAGTCCAGCGGAGGGCCGGAAGGGGGTCAACCGAATATGGTCCGCCGGGGCGGCCCGGGCCCGTACGGCGCCGGAGGACGGGGCGGTGGTGCGATGGACTACTGTCCCTGCGTGAAGACGATACGACAGCTGTCCGCCCGCAAGGCCGGGGGAAGCGCGCAGGCCCGGCCGGGCGGGGCAGCCGCCCGGCTGGGCTGGCTCGACGCGCTGCGCGGCGTGGCCGCCCTCGTGGTCGCCCTGCACCACTTCGATGTCCTGAAGCTGCTGCCGGACCGGCTGGCCGCCTTCATCTGGTGGCACGGGGACCTCGGCCTCTACGGCGTGATGCTGTTCTTCCTGGTCAGCGGCTACATCATCCCGGCCTCGCTGGAGCGCCGCGGGAACGTGCGGGCGTTCTGGATCGGGCGCATCTTCCGGCTCTGGCCGCCGGTGATCATCGGCATCGCGGTGGCGCTGGCCATCATCCCGAAGGGTGACGGCTCGGTCGCGCTCTTCGCCACCGGCCACAACTACGTGGCCGTGGCCGCCAACGCGACCATGCTGCAGGACTTCATGGGCGTCTGGAACGGCCTGGGCGTGATGTGGACGCTCAGCTACGAGATGGCGTTCTACTACATGGTGACCGCGCTCTTCGCGGTCGGACAGCACCGTCGCAGCGGACCGGTCGCGGTGGCCTTCGCCGCCGTGGCGCTGATCTTCGGTACCTCGATCGCCTCCCACACCATGACCGTCGACGCGGCCTCGACCCACAACCTGGTCTGGGGCGTCGTGCTGATCGTGCTCTTCGCCTTCGGCTGCGTGCTGAGCGGCCGGGCGAACCTGACCCGGATCGGGGCGATCACGCTCGGCGTGCTGGCCTTCGTGCTGATGTACAACAACAGCCGGGCGCCGATGTTCGAGACCCTGATGATCTTCGCGACGATGTTCGCCGGCACCGTGGTCTACCGCGCCGAGAGGGGCCAGATCGACCGGCTCCAGGCCGTGCTGTGCTGCGGTTTCGTGATCGCCGCGGGCGTGGCCATCGGCTTCTTCTACAACCACAGCGGCATGGAGAACAACACCTGGACCGCCGGACCGCGGGCCTGGGTCGGCTCCTACCTCGGTGCCTGGATCACCTTCGGGATCGGCTTCGCGCTGCGCAAGCGCCGCTTCCCGAAGCCGCTGACCTGGCTCGGCGGGATCAGCTTCTCGCTCTACCTGCTGCACGTCCCGGTGCTGCACACCCTGCACGACCTGCTGAACGTGCCCAAGGTGCCCCCGACGACCGGCGGCAAGGTGCTCTGGACGGTCGAGTACCTCGCGGTGATCATGGTCGTGAGCTGGCTGATGTACAAGCTGGTGGAGCTCCCGGTGCAGAAGCTGGGCCGCAAGGTGGGCAAGTGGGTCGACCGCCGCTGGCCGGGCGGCGACCTGCCACCGCTGGCCTTCGGGGCGCCGGCCGGACCGGCGGCGACCGGCGTGCCCGGCGGGGCTCAGGCCCGGGCCGAGGAGCCGGTGCCGGTCGAGGTCGGCGCGGGGTCGTCCGGCCGCTGACCTGCTGAGTACGACGAAGGGCTCGCCCCACCGGGGGCGGGCCCTTCGTCGTACCGATCCGTCCTACCGCGGGCCGGGCGGTGGCCGCCGTCAGACGGTGACGGTGGCCCGGAAGAGGGTGCCGGCGGTGCCGGAGAGGCGGGTCGGGGTGCCGGTGGCGGGGAGGAAGGCGGACTGGCCGCGGGCGAGGTCCAGTACGGCGCCGTCGGCGGCGGTGAGCCGGACGGCGCCCTCGGTGCAGAGCAGGATCTGCGGGGTGCGGCCGTCGATCTCCCGCTGCACGCCGTCCAGTTGGAAGCGGGACAGCCGGAACTCGTCGATCGGGACGGGGTAGAGCCGCTCGCCGGGGGTGCCCTCGACCGGGACGGGGTGCACCACCTCGGGGGCGCCGGGCTCGAAGAGCACGACCTTCAACAGTTCCGGGACGTCGATGTGCTTGGGGGTGAGGCCGGCCCGCAGCACGTTGTCCGAGTTGGCCTGGAGCTCCACGCAGACGCCGGACAGGTAGGCGTGCGGCACCCCGGCGCCCAGGTAGAGCGCCTCGCCGGCCCGCAGCCGGACGTGGTTGAGCAGCAGGCCGGCGATCACGCCGCGGTCGTCCGGGAAGTCCTTCGCGATCCGGGCGTACGGGGCGTGCGGGCCGTCCGGGTCGGTGCCGGCCAGCGCGGCGACGGTCTCCCGGACGGTCCGTGCGGCGGTCTCGTCGTCCAGGGTGAGCAGGGTGGCCAGGGTGCGGCGCAGTGCCTCGGCCTCGGCCTCGGCGCCGCCGTCCTCGCCGACCGCCAGCAGCGCGATCAGCGGGTCCAGCCCGGGCACCCCGAGGGCGGCCATCAGCGCGGCCGCCCCGGCGGGCCGGCGGAAGCCGCACAGGCCCTCGAAGTCGCCGAGCGCGCACACCATTTCGGGCTTGTGGTTGTCGTCGCGATAGCTCCGCTCCGGGGCGTCCGGCGCGAGGCCGAGGGCGTTCTCGGCGGCGAAGCCGGCCCGGGCCTGGTCCGGCGTGGGGTGGGCCTGGATGGACAGCGGGATGCCGGCGGCGAGCACCTTGAACAGGAACGGCAGGCTCGGCCCGAACCGGGCCACGCTCGCCGCGCCGAGCTCGCCCTCGGGGTCGGCCGCGATCAGCTCGTCCAGTCGGCGCGGGCCTTCGCCGCGGTCGGCCCGGGACGGGTCGCCGGGGTGGGCGCCCATCCACAGCTCGGCCTGCGGTTCGCCGGTCGGCTCCTGGCCGAGCAACTCGGGCAGGGCCGTGAGCGACCCCCAGGCGTACGGGCGGACGGTGTTGACGAGCCTGTCCATGCGCGCGGTCCTACTCCTTCGCTGACGGGGCTGCCCCGGACGTCCCGGGTCCGGGCCGGCGGTGCGGGCCCGGCGGTGCGGGCGGTCCGGGCCCGGGCAAGGGCATCGACCCTAGCTGACCCGGGTCGCCCGCGGGGAAACGGTGGGCATCAGGGGGGAGTGCCGTGGTCCGACCAGCGGTTCCCGGGCGCGGTAGTAGAATGCCAGGACGCAGTAGTATCCGCCCCCCGCAGCATTCTCCACCGTGGTCATCCCGTCGGCGGGCTGGCGGCGGGGCCGCGTTCCAGAGTGCGGGCGACGGTGTTCTGACACTCCCCGCCATCGGCCGAGAGGTTTGTACGTGACCGTGAACCAGCAGAGTTTTGCTGATCTCGGCAGGGTCCTGGTGATCATCCCGACCTACAACGAGGCGGAGAACGTCGAGCGGATCGTCGGCCGGGTCCGTGCCGCGGTGCCCGAGGCCCACGTGCTGGTCGCCGACGACAACAGCCCCGACGGCACCGGCGAGCTGGCGGACAAGCTGGCCGCCGAGGACGGCAACGTCCACGTCATGCACCGCAAGGGCAAGGAGGGCCTGGGCGCCGCCTACCTCGCGGGCTTTCGCTGGGGCATCGACAACGGCTACGACGTCCTGGTCGAGATGGACGCGGACGGCTCGCACCAGCCCGAGGAGCTGGACCGGCTGCTGGGCGCGCTGCGCGGCGCCGACCTGGTGCTCGGCTCGCGCTGGGTGCCGGGCGGCCGGGTGGTGAACTGGCCGAAGTCGCGCCTGCTGCTCTCCCGCGGCGGCTCGACCTACTCGCGGCTGATGCTGGGCGTGCCGATCCGGGACGTCACCGGCGGCTACCGGGCCTTCCGCAAGGAGACCCTGCTGGGCCTGGGCATGGACGAGGTGGCCTCGGCCGGCTACTGCTTCCAGGTCGACCTGGCCTGGCGCACGGTGAAGGCCGGCTTCAAGGTCGCCGAGGTGCCGATCACCTTCGTCGAGCGCGAGCTCGGGGCCTCCAAGATGAGCCGCGGCATCGTGGTCGAGGCGCTCTGGCGGGTGACCTCCTGGGGTGTCGCCGACCGGGTGTCCCGGGCGCGCGGCGGTGCCGCGAAGGGCTGAGCCGCCCCCGATCGTGCGAAGGGCCCGTCCGCCGGGATACGGCGGACGGGCCCTTCGTCGTACCCGGGGGCGACCAGCTGTCGGGGCCGGCCGGTCAGCAGCCGCCCCGGAGGGCGCTCTCCGGCAGGTAGCGGTCGGCCCAGACGGCCAGTTCGTTGAGGGCCGGTTTCAGGGCGACGCCGCCCTCGGTGAGCCGGTAGCTGACCCGCAGTGGCGGGCCGGGGTCGACCTCGCGGACGACCAGCCCGGCCTCGGTCAGTTCGGTCAGCCGGTCGGAGAGCATCCGCTCGCTGATGCCCGGTACGGCGCGGCGCAGCTCGGAGAAGTAGGCCGGTCCGCCGTTGTTGAGCACGCCCAGCAGCATGCCGGTCCAGCGCTTGCCGAGCAGGGTGAACACCCGGTTGAGGGCCAGGTCGACGTTGGCGCAGCCGCCGCGGACGGCAGGGGCGGCGCACGCGTCGACCGCGGTCGGTACTGCGTCGGTCACTACCTCGGGCTCGGCCATGGATCCAGCGTACTCGACCGGCCACTAGTGACTGCAGAAAAGTAAGCTGCTACCTTAGTTGCAGCTGCGAGGGAAAAGCCAGCTACTAATTCTCCGGAGGACCGCCATGCCCACGCTCCTGCACATCGACTCCTCGGCGCTCACCGACGGCTCCGTCTCCCGCGAGGTCACGGCCGCCTTCCGGGCCGCCTGGGAGGCCGAGCACCCCGGCGGCACGGTGGTCCACCACGACCTCGCCGCCGACCCGATGCCGCACCTGGACGCCGCCGGCATCACCGCCGGATACCTCCCGGCCGAGGCGCGCACCGCCGAGCAGGCCGCCGCCTTCGCGCTGCGCGAGCGGCTGATCGTCGAGCTGGAGACCGCCGACGCCGTGCTGATCGGCGCCCCGATGTACAACTTCACGATCCCGTCGACCCTCAAGGCCTGGCTGGACCAGGTGGTCCTGATGGGCCGCACCGCCGGCGAGCGGCCCTCCGCCAAGGGAACCCCGGTCACCGTGGTCGCCTCCCGCGGCGGCTCGTACGGCCCCGGCGCCCCGCGCGAGCCGTTCGAGTTCGTCATCACCTACCTGGAGAAGGTGCTGGCCGGCGGGCTCGGGCTGGAGGTCGACTTCATCGTCCCGGAGTTCACCATGGCGGCGAGCGTCCCGGCGCTGGCCGAGTTCGTCCCGGTCGCCGCCGAGTCCAAGGCCAAGGCCCTGGAACTGGCCGCCGCCCGGGGCAAGGAGCTCGCCGCCCGGGCCGCGGTGTGACGTGCGCCCGAAGGCGCGTCCCACCGGGCGCGCCTTCCGCGCAATCGGCCGCCGGTGCTCCCATGCTGTAGGGCGCAGGAAGTCCGACCGCCGACCAGAGGGAGCAGCCCGTGACGTCGTCCCCGCCCGAGGAGAGCGCCGGCGCGGAACGGGTGGACGCCGAGCCCGTCGCGGCCGGACTCCCCGACGACACCGAGCGGACCGCCCGACCGCTGGAGGTCTCCGTCTTCACCGGGCCCGAGTCGTCCTTCTTCGCCACCTCCACGCTGATCCTCGGCGAGCACACCGCGATCCTCGTCGACGCCCAGCTCACCCGCAGCGCCGGGCGCGAACTGGCCGAATGGGTCGCGGGCAAGGGCCGCCGACTGCTCGCCATCGTGGTCACCCACCAGCACCCGGACCACTACTTCGGGGCCGAGGAGGTGCTGAGGCTCTTCCCGGACGCCCAGCTGCTGGCCGCCCCGGCGGTGGTCGAGGGCATCCGGCGCACCGTCGCGGCCAAGGTCGCCCAGTGGAAGCCGGTCTACGGCGACGACATCCCGGACCACCCGCTGGTGCCCGCCCCGCTGCTGCCGCAGCCGCTGATGCTCGACCGCCAGGTCATCCCGGTGCTGCTGCTCGGCCAGGCCGACTGCGGGGAGTCCACGGTCGTCCACGTGCCGAGCATCCGGACCGTGATCGCCGGGGACTTCGTCTGCAACGGCACCCACGTGTGGACCGCCGACACCACCCCGGCCCAGCGCACCACCTGGGGCCACAACCTCGGCCGGATCGCCGACCTCGGCGTGGACCGGGTGATCGCCGGGCACCGCGCCCCCGACCAGGGCGACGACGCGGCCCGGGTGCTCGCCTTCACCGGGGAGTACCTGCGGGACTTCGACCGGCTGCTCGCCGAGCACCCGGACGACCCGGAGGCGCTGGTCACGGCGATGAACGAGCGGTACGGGGAGCTGACCCTGCCGTCCTTCCTGGACCTGGGGGCGGCCGCCAACACCGCCCGGTCCGCCGCCGCTCCGGCGGACGGGGCCGAGGACGGGGCCGAGGGCGAGGACGAAGAGGAGACGGCCGGGGACGGCCCGGACGGGGCCGACCGGTAGGGCGGGATACTGGCGGCATGACGACGCCGTACGACGTGATCGTTCCGGCGGGCGGCGCGGCCCGGAGGCTGGGCGGCGTCGACAAACCCGGCCTGACCGTCGGCGAGACCACCCTGCTGGACCGGGTGCTCGCCGCCTGCGCCGGTGCCCGGACCACCGTGGTGGTCGGCCCCGCCCGGCCCACCGCGCGCCCGGGCGTCCGCTGGACCAGGGAGCAGCCGCCCGGCGGCGGGCCGGTCGCCGCCGTCGCGGCCGGGCTCGACCTGGTCACCGCGGACACCGTGCTGCTGCTCGCCGCCGACCTGCCCTTCCTGGACCGCCGTACGGTGGACCGGCTGGTCGCCGCCCTCGACCGGGCCGGACCGCACACCGACGCCGCCGTCCTGGTCGACGCGGGCGGCCGCGACCAGCCGCTCGCCGCCGCCTACCGCACCGCCCCGCTGCGCGCCGCGCTCGCCGGGCTCGGCGACCCGGCCGGGCAGCCGCTGCGCCGCCTGGTCGGCGGGCTGCCCGGGCTGCGGGTCGCCGACACCGACGACGTCGCGTACGACTGCGACACCTGGGAGGACCTGGAACGGGCCCGGGAGCGGGCGAAGTCCTGACCGGCGGCCGGGCGGTGAGCGGGCCTCACCAGGCCGGGCCGTCGGCCGTGAGGGAAACGACGCGCCCCGCACACGGGGTGAACACCTCGGGGAAACCGCCGATCGGGCAGCATGGGCGCATGGAGCGCACGCTGGAAGACTGGATCGCCGAGGTCAAGGCCGACCTGGGCATCGACCTGGACGTGGACGTCCGGGGACTGCTCGACCTGGCCCGGGTGGTCGCGCACGGGGTGGCCCGGCCCGCGGCGCCGCTGACCGCCTTCCTGATCGGCTACGCGGCCGCGCAGCAGGGCGGCGGGGCGGAGGCCGTGGCCGAGGCGTCCCGGCGGACCGCGGCGCTCGCCGAGCGGTGGAGTCCGGCCGACGGCCCGGGGGAGCCGTGAGCGAGGTCGGACGGACCACCGTGACCGTTCCCGCCACCGGCCCCGGCGTGCTGAGCTGGTCGCGCGCCCGGGAGGCCGCGCGCCGGGCCGGGCTGCGGCCGCTGCCGGTGATCGGGCTGCCGCTGGCCGAGGCGCTCGGGCACGTCCTCGCCGAACCGCTCGGCGCGCTCACCGACCTGCCCGCCTTCGACACCTCCGCGATGGACGGCTGGGCGGTCGCCGGGCCGGGGCCCTGGAAGGTCACCGGCCGGGTGCTGGCCGGCCGCACCGAGGTGGCGCCGCTGGCCGACGGCGACGCCGTCGAGATCGCCACCGGTGCCCAACTGCCGCCCGGCGCCACCGCCGTACTGCGCCGCGAACACGGCCGGGCGGAGGGCGCGCTGCTGCGCGACACCGGCCCCCAGCAGCTGACCACCGGCCAGGACGTCCGCCCGCGCGGCCAGGAGTGCCGCCGGGGCGAGGAGTTGCTGCCCGCGGGGACGGTGGTCGGGCCGGCCGTGCTCGGCCTGGCCGCCGCCTGCGGCCACGACCGGCTCGCCGTGCGCCGTCGGCCGGCGGTCCAACTGCTGGTGCTCGGCGACGAGTTGCTCGACACCGGGATCCCCGGACCGGGACTGGTCCGGGACGCGCTCGGCCCGCTGCTGCCGCCCTGGCTGCGGGCGGCCGGCGCCGACGTGACCGAAGTCCGCTGCGTCCAGGACGACTTCGGGCTGCTGCGGGACGCCCTGCGGCACTCCACCGCCGACGTCGTGGTCACCACCGGCGGGACGGCCGCCGGTCCGGTGGACTTCCTGCACCGGGCGCTCGCCGAGGCCGGCGCCCGACTGCTGGTGGACGGCGTGGCCGTCCGCCCCGGACACCCCATGCTGCTGGCCGAACTCACCGGCGGCCGCCACCTGGTGGGCCTGCCGGGCAACCCGCTCGCCGCCGTCGCCGGCATGGTCACCCTGGCCCTGCCGCTGCTGCACGCCCGTGGTGGCCGGGCCGCCGGCGCGCCCGCGCTCGCCCCGGCGGCCGTCCTGCTGCCCGGGCACCCGGCGGACACCCGGCTGCAACCGGTGCGGCGCACCGCCGAGGGCGTGGTGCCGCTCGCCTTCGACGGGCCCGCGATGCTGCGCGGCCTCGCCCGGGCCGAGGCCCTGGCCGTCGTCCCGCCCGGCGGGGCGGCCGCGGGGGAGACCGTCGAACTGGTGGAGGCACCATGAGCAGGTTGCGACGCATCTCGGCGCCGGGGACGGAGCCGTGGGCGGACGCCGGGATCGTGCTGCCCGCGCGCCGCACCGCGCCCGCCGTCCGGCAGGTCGGCTCACGGCTGCTGGTCGCGCTGGCCGTGCTGGTCGCCACCTCGGTGATCGTCTACCTCGACCGGGCCGGCTACCACGACAACGCGGGCGGCGGACTCAGCTTCCTGGACGCGGCGTACTACGCCACCGTGACGCTCTCCACCACCGGCTACGGCGACATCACCCCGTACAGCGACGGCGCGCGGCTCACCAACATCTTCGTGATCACCCCGCTGCGCGTGGTGTTCCTGATCATCCTGGTCGGCACCACGCTGGAGGTGCTCACCGAACGGACCCGCCTGCAATGGCGGTTGAACCGCTGGAGGTCCACCGTGCGCGAGCACACCGTCGTCATCGGATTCGGGACGAAGGGGCGCAGCGCCGTCGACACCCTGCTCGGGCAGGGGGTGAAGGCGGAGGAGATCGTCGTCGTCGACCCGCAGCGCAAGGTGATCGAGCACGCCTCGCAGCACGGCCTGGTCGGGGTGGTCGGCGACGCGACCCGGACCGACACCCTGGTGCGGGCCGCCGTCCCCGCCGCGGCCCGGATCGTGGTCGCCCCGGAACGGGACGACACGGCGGTGCTGATCACCCTGACGGCCCGGCAGCTGAACAAGGGCGCCACCGTGGTCGCGGCCGTCCGGGAGGACGAGAACGCACCCCTGCTGCGGCAGAGCGGCGCCGACGTCGTGGTCACCAGCTCCAGTTCGGCCGGGCGGCTGCTCGGGCTGTCGATGCTCAGCCCGCACGCCGGGGCGGTGATGGAGGACCTGCTGACGTACGGGAACGGGCTGGACGTGGTCGAGCGTCCGGTCACCCGGGCCGAGGCGGGCCACAGTCCGCGCGAGTGCGAGGAACTGGTGGTCGCGGTGGTGCGGGGCCGACGGGTGCTCAACTACACCGAGCCGGAGGCCGCCGTGCTGCAGCTCACCGACCGGGTGATCGTCATCAAGTCGGCCGCGCAGGGCGGGGCCTGAGCCCCGGACCGCCGTGCGCCGCAGTAGGTTCGGGGCATGCATGCGATGACGATTCCCGTACCCGGCGGCCCCGAGGCACTGGTGTGGGCCGAGGTTCCCGACCCGGTGCCCGGCGAGGGCGAGGTCCTGGTCGAGGTGGCGGCCACCGCGGTCAACCGCGCCGACCTGCTCCAGCGGCAGGGCTTCTACAACCCGCCGCCCGGCGCCTCCCCCTACCCCGGGCTGGAGTGCGCCGGGCGGATCGTCGCGCTCGGCCCGGGCGTGGCCGGCTGGGCCGTCGGCGACGAGGTGTGCGCGCTGCTGGCCGGCGGCGGCTACGCCCAGCGGGTCGCGGTGCCGAGCGGGCAGCTGCTGCCGCTGCCGAAGGGGCTGAGCCCGGAGCAGGCCGCGGCCCTGCCGGAGGTGGCCTGCACCGTGTGGTCCAACGTCTTCCTCACCGCGCACCTGCGGCCGGGCGAGACGGTGCTGCTGCACGGCGGCGCGAGCGGGATCGGGACGATGGCGATCCAGCTGGCCAAGGCGGTCGGCGCCCGGGTCGCGGTGACGGCCGGCAGCGCGGCGAAGCTGGCCCGGTGCACCGAGCTGGGCGCGGACATCGCGATCGACTACCGGGAGCAGGACTTCGTCGAGGTGCTCCGGGAGGCCACCGACGGGGCCGGGGCGGACGTGATCCTGGACATCATGGGGGCCAAGTACCTGCAGCGGAACGTGGAGGCGCTGGCCGTCAACGGGCGGCTGGTGATCATCGGGCTGCAGGGCGGGGTGAAGGGCGAACTCGACCTCAACGCGCTGCTGCGCAAGCGGGCGGCGGTGATCGCCACCAACCTGCGCGGGCGGCCGCTGGCCGAGAAGGCGGCGATCGTGGCGGCGGTGCGGGAGCACGTGTGGCCGCTGGTGGAGTCCGGGGTGGTGAAGCCGGTGGTGGACCGGGTGCTGCCGCTGACGGAGGTCGGCGAGGCGCACCGGGTGCTGGAGGCGGGGGAGCAGGTCGGGAAGGTCGTGCTGACGGTCTGAGCGCTGGGCCCGGTCCGGCCGATCTTGCCGGACAGGGCCTGGGCGGGGGTACCGCTGCGTGTCCGAAATGCCGCGATTGTCGGACTGTGTGAGGCTGGTGCGGAGCTGTCCCGCCGCCGAACCCGCCTCCGGGCGCGGTCGGCCGTCGGAAGGACTCCGACCGTGGCCGCACCCCCGCACATCGCCCTCGGGCCGTTGCCCGCCGCGCTCCACCACCGCCCCGACCGCCGTGCCCGCCGGCTCCGCCGGGCCCGTCCGACCGGTCGGGCCCGGCGGCTGGTCGCGGCGGCCGTGCTGGGGCTGACGCTCCCGTTGGCCGCCGCGACCGCCGCGGTGGCGCTCCCCGCGCCGGGTGCCTCGGCGCCGGGGCACGCGCGGGCGGACGCTCCGGTGCCGGGCGGTGAGGAGCAGCGGGCGGACCGGTCCGATCCGGCAGCGCAGCCCGACCAGGCGGACGGGGTGGATACGGCGGACGCCACGGACGCCACGGACGCCACGGACGGGGCGGACGCGGCGGACCAGGCCTGGTCCGCGCCGAAGGCCGCACCGCCGCAGTACGGGGTGCCCGACCGGTCGCGCCCGGACCTCGCCGAGCTCAGGGCGCACCGCCACCACCCGGCCGCCGCCCTGGAACGGCCCGACCAGGCCGTCGAGCAGGCGCCGGACCAGGCTCCCGAGCAGGTTCCCGACCAGGCCGTCGACCAGGCCGTCGAGCAGCCGCCCGAGCAGGCCCCGGACCAGGGCGCCCGGGCGGACCGGCCGGACCCGGCCGCGGACACCCCGGACGCCCAGGACCCCGCCGCCGGCCAGGACACCGTCACGACGGCCGCCCAGCCGGTGGCGGCCACGGCGGTCACCGGGGTCCTCCCCGCCCGCTGGCAGGACCCCTCCACCCTCCAGCTGCCGCTGGGCGTGGGCCTGGGGCTGATCGGCTGCGGCCTGGGGCTGGTGGGTCTGCGGCTGCGGAAGGGCTGAGGGGGCGGGCCCGGGGCGTGGAGGTTCGGTGCGGGTTCCCGGGGGACACGGCCGCGGCGAGGGGTGGGTTTCGCGGGGTGGTCGGGGAGGTGCTGTGTGCGACCGGAGTGGCGCGGGGGGCGGCGTACGCGCGGGCGCGGACGGTCGGGTCGGGGCGGGAACTGAGTATCCGTACGGATTCCCGGGCGGGCCGCGGGGGCGTACCGTCGTCACGGTTGGCGCAGGACGGCGGGAAGCACGGGGGCTTCCGCCCGACCAACCCCAGTGAGAGAGAATGTTGTTCATGACGAATCCGATGAACGAGCGCTCGTCGCAGGAGCCCTTCCGGGCCGCCGACGGGCAGTCGCAGGACGGCCAGAAGGTGCTGATCGTCGGACCGGACGGGCTGCCCGTGGGCCAGGGGTTCGCCGCGGTACCGATCGGGGGGGACGAGGACGCGGACATGCCGCGCGAGCTCCCGGTGACCGAGATGGTCGAGCAGCCCGCCAAGGTCATGCGCATCGGCAGCATGATCAAGCAGCTGCTGGAGGAGGTCCGGGCGGCGCCCCTCGACGAGGCCAGCCGGGTCCGGTTGAAGGACATCCACGCCAGCTCGATCAAGGAGCTGGAGCTCGGGCTGGCCCCGGAGCTGGTCGCCGAGCTGGAGCGGCTCTCGCTGCCGTTCACCGACGACACCATCCCGACCGAGGCCGAGCTGCGGATCGCCCAGGCCCAGCTGGTGGGCTGGCTGGAGGGCCTGTTCCACGGCATCCAGACCGCCCTGTTCGCGCAGCAGATGGCCGCGCGGGCGCAGCTGGAGCAGATGCGGCGCGCGCTGCCGCCCGGTCTGCACGGCGGCGAGCCGGACGAGGAAGAGCCGGGCCAGGGCCGCGGGATCCGCTCCGGCCCGTACCTGTAGGCCCGTACCTCCAGGCCCGTACCCGTGGGCCCGCCGGGCCCGTAGCCGTGGGCCCGCCGGGCCCGGACCCGCCCGCCGGGCCCGCCCCGGGGCCGGACGTACCGCGACGATCCGCCCCGGACCGGCGCGCGGGGAGCGGGCGCCGACGGTCCGGGGGCGGGACCGGCCCTGGGCCGATCACCGTCGGCGGGAGCCGATACCCTGACCCCTGTCGCAGGCCGGTGGAGCCGCCGCGACAGGGGTTCGCCGGGCCAGTGGGCCGGGCCACCACGCACGGACGAGACCGAACGTCACGGTTGCGGCAGGACCACCGCGCCGAGGGGGAGCAGGGGACCATGAGCGAGCACGGCAACGCGGCGGCCGGGGGCTTCTCCCTGGGCAACGGCCGCTATGTGCTGCAGCGGCTGCTGGGCGAGGGCGGCATGGCCTCCGTGCACCTCGCGTACGACAGCGTGCTGGACCGGCAGGTCGCGTTGAAGAGCATGCACAGCGAGCTGGGCCGGGACGACTCGTTCAAGGAGCGGTTCCGCCGTGAGGCCCAGGCGGTGGCCCGGCTGGAGCACCCGAACATCGTCACGGTCTACGACAGCGGCGAGGACGTCGCCCCGGACGGCTCCAGCACGCCGTACATCGTCATGCAGCTGATCGACGGCAAGGGCCTGCGCGAGGCGATCAACGAGGCGGTCGCCCAGTACGGCGCGATGCCGGCGGACGAGGCCCTGAAGGTCATCGTCGGCGTGCTGAACGCGCTGGAGGCCTCGCACGACATGGGCCTGGTGCACCGCGACATCAAGCCCGGCAACGTCATGTTCGACCGCAAGGGCAACGTCAAGGTCATGGACTTCGGCATCGCCCGGGCGCTGGAGTCCGGCGTCACGTCGATGACCCAGACCGGCATGGTGGTCGGCACCCCGCAGTACCTGTCGCCCGAGCAGGCCCTCGGCAAGCCGGTGGACGCCCGCTCCGACCTGTACTCGGTCGGCGTGATGCTCTTCGAGATGCTCACCGGCCAGCTGGTCTTCGACGGGGACTCGGCCTTCTCGATCGCCTACAAGCACGTCCAGGAGGAGCCGCCGGCGGCCTCCAGCCTCAACCGGTCGATCGTCCCGGTGGTGGACGCCTTCGTGGCGCAGGCGCTGCGCAAGGACCCGGCCCACCGGTTCCAGAGCGCGGCCGCGATGCGGGACGAGGCGGAGCGGCTGATCGCCGAGTTGAAGGGCGGCGGCGCCGGGCACGCGCTGCAGGCCAGCTCCCCGCTGGTGATCAAGGAGGGGCCGCGCTCGGTGCACGCCACTCCGCAGGCGCCGCAGACCCCGCACCCGCAGTACCTCCAGCAGGGCGGGCCACAGGCCCAGCCGCAGCAGCCGCCGCAGTACCGGACGCCGCCGCCGGCCTATCAGACGCCGCACCCGCAGTACCTCCAGCAGGGCGGGCCGCAGGCCCAGCCGCAGTACCGGACCCCGCCGCCCGCGTACCAGACCCCGGGCCCGCAGGCCCCGCACACGCCGCAGCCCTTCCAGCGGCCGATGCACACCCCGGGCCCGCAGCCGATGCCGCCGTACCAGCAGCCGAAGCCCAGCGGCGGCGGCTGCTCCACGGCCTTCGTGGTGATCGCGATCATCGTCGGCGTGCTGGTGCTGGCCGGCATCATCATCGCGATCGTGGTCAACAAGGCGCAGAACACCACCAACGGCAAGTTCCACTCCGAGCGCCCGGCCGCGGTCGTGGTGGTGGACCCGCAGGCCGACCGGGGCGGTCTGCTCTGACGGATTTCCGCCCCTCCGCGCGTGTCACGGGTGCGCGCCGGAAGCGGTAGCGTTCGGGGATACGTAAGCGACAGGGCACCGCGAATCCGAGCGAACGCCCGGGGCGAGGAGCGATGGCACAGACGCAGCAGCCGGACGACGAGACGGGTGCCCGAGCGAACGGCCGGACCGGCGGCACGCCGGGGATCCCCGGGCCGGGCAGCGAATCCGCGACCTCCGCGCTGCCGCCGTTCGGCGGTTCGCAGACACCGGGCCGCGGGGTGCCGATGGGCACGGTCGGCGACGGCCGCTACCGGCTGACCCACCGGCTCGGCCGCGGCGGCATGGCCGAGGTCTTCGCCGCCGAGGACGTGCGGCTGGGCCGCACCGTCGCGGTCAAGCTGCTGCGCGGCGAGCTGGCGCAGGACGACATCGCCCGGGTGCGCTTCACCCGCGAGGCGCACGCCGTCGCGGCGCTCAACCACCACTCGATCGTCGCGGTCTACGACACCGGCGAGGAGTACGTCGGGGACGAGTCCACGCCGTACATCGTGATGGAGCTGGTCGAGGGCCGGACCGTCCGCGAGCTGCTGGCGGACGAGGATGCACCGCCGGTCGACCAGGCGCTGATCATCATCGCCGGGGTGCTGGAGGCGCTGGCCTACAGCCACCGCAACGGCATCGTGCACCGCGACATCAAGCCCGCCAACGTGATCATCACCAACGCCGGCGCGGTCAAGGTGATGGACTTCGGCATCGCCCGGGCGCTGACCGGCGGGGCCACCACGATGACCCAGACCGGCATGGTCATGGGCACCCCGCAGTACCTGTCGCCCGAGCAGGCGCTCGGCAAGCCGGTCGACCACCGCTCCGACCTGTACGCGGCCGGCTGCATGCTCTTCGAACTGCTCACGCTGCGCCCGCCGTTCACCGGCGACACCCCGCTCTCGGTGGTCTACCAGCACGTCCAGGACCCGCCGATGCCGCCCTCGCAGGCCAACGGCCGGGTGCCGGTCGGCCTGGACCCGCTGGTGCTGCGCTCGCTCGCCAAGAACCCGGACGACCGCTTCCAGGACGCCGACGAGTTCCGCGCCCACCTGCAGCACGCGCTGCGCGAGATGCACGGCGCGGGCGGGGCCGGCTGGGTCGGCGCGGGCACCGGGCTGCCCGGGGACACCGGGGCCACCCAGGTGCTCCGGCCGGACCAGGCGGCCGCCACCCAGGCCTTCGGCGCGGTCGGCGCCGGCGACCAGACCTCGGTGATGCCGTACTCCACGGGCGGCCCGCACACCCCCTCCCCGTACCAGGGCGGCGGCTCGTACGGCGGCGGTGGCGGCGAGGACGACCACGGCGACCACGGCGGCCGGCGGCGCGGGCCCTGGGGCTGGCTGGCCGGCGGGATCGCCGTGCTGGTCGCGGCCGGGGCCGGGATCGCCTTCGCGCTCAGCGGCACCGACGTGAAGACGCCCGTCGTGCCCAACACGCCCGAGCCGGCGGTCAGCACCGTCGAGTCGACCACGCCGACCCAGAGCGGCCAGCTGACCCCGCCGCCGTCGACCTCCGGCAGCCGGCGGCCGCAGCAGCCGAGCGACCCCGGGACGTACGGCGGCAGCGGTGGCGGGGGCGGCACCAACATGTCGCCGTCGCCGACGGGGAAGCACACCCCGACCCCGACGCCGACGGCCACCCACACGCCGAGCGCCTCCGCGACGGCGACGGGTGGGGCGAGCTCCTCGGCATCGGCGCCGACCGGTGACGGCTCGACGCCCTCGAAGTCGGCTCCGCCGACGAAGCCGGCCGGCGGCGGGGGCGTGGGCGGGGCAACGCTGCCGCCCCCCGCCAACAACCCCTGACTGATCAGTTGGCGAAGGCGTCCAGGACCTGCTCGTACTCCTGGCACCACCACGCCAACTGGCCCGCGGAGGCGGGGTAGAGCGGGTCGGCCCGGTGGTCGGCCCGCTGGTAGCGCCACTGCAGCATCCAGAAGTCGTTCAGCCGCTCCCACCAGACCCGGTGGACGGCGGCGGCCAGGTGCTCGGCGGTGGCGGCGCCGGAGGCCCGGTAGGCCTGGGAGTAGCGGCGGACCCGGACCAGGTCGAGGGCGCCGCTGGTGCGGTCGTTGAAGAGCAGGGTGGCGGCCCGGACGGCCTCCTCGGCGCGCGGCTGCGGGCCGAGCTTGTCCCAGTCGAGCACCGCGGTGACCCGCTCGCCGCCGTCCGGGCCCGCGGTGTGGATCAGGTTGAGGCCGTGGAAGTCGCCGTGGGTCCAGCCGGTGGGCGGGGCGGCGAGCGGGTCGGGCCGTCGCTGGGCGTGCTCGGCGAGCAGTTCCAGCCGTTCGTCGAGCCGTCGGACGACGAGGGCGTCCAGGTCGCCGTTCGGGCGGTGCTCGCGGGCGCGGCGCCGCAGGTCGCGGGCCAGTTCGGCGCTGTCGAGGGGGTCGGCGCTGCGGTAGCCGTCGGGCTGGTCGAGGGGGGCGCAGACGTCGTCGAGCGCGCCGTGCAGTCGGCCGAGCAGCGCGCCGAGGGCGTCGCACTGCGGCGGTTCGAGCTCCGTACCGTGCCGGTGTCGGCCATCGGTCCAGGGGAACAGGGCGAACAGGCGGCCGTTCAGGCCGGCCACCGTCGCGCCGCGGTCGGAGCAGTTCAGCGGGGGTGCCACCGGCAGGCCGAGGGCGTGCAGGTCGGTCATGGCGCGGTGGTGGGCGAGGATCTTCGGGCGGTTGGCGGTGGCGGCGTCGACGTAGCACTTCAGGAAGTACGCGCCGGCCTCGGTGGTGACCCGGTAACCGCGGTTGAGCAGGCCTTCCGCGACCGGTTCGGCGGTGAGCAGCCGCCCCACCCGGAAGCGGGCCAGGACCTCGGCGAGTGCGCTGCGCGGTACCGGTGGACTGAGGGTCCCTATCGGCGGTGCGGAGAGGTCGGGGCGGGCCGGGGCGCAGGCGAGGGTCTGGCTGAAAGTCACGTGCAGAGGTTATGGCCCCCTGGTGGGGGCCCTTGACAAACCGTCACATGTGTGAAGGACCGTATCAGTACTGATGATCGGCCTGGTGCCGCGCCACGTACGCTGCCGCCTGGGTGCGTCGCTCCATGCCCATCTTGGCGAGCAGACTGGAGACGTAGTTCTTCACCGTCTTCTCGGCCAGGTGCAACTCGTTGCCGATCTGACGATTGGTCATCCCCTCGCCGATCAGATCGAGGATCCGCCGCTCCTGCTTGGTGAGTTGGGCCAGCCGCTCGTCCTCCTTCTCGCCGCCGTCGCGCAGTCGGGCGAGCACCCGGCTGGTGGCGACCGGGTCGAGCAGGGAGCGGCCGGCCGCGACGTCCCGGACGGCGGTGATCAGGTCGGTGCCGCGGATCGCCTTCAGGACGTAGCCGGAGGCGCCGGCCATGATCGAGTCGAACAGCGCCTCGTCGTCGGAGAACGAGGTCAGCATCAGGCACTTGATCTCGGGCAGTCGGGAGCGGATCTCGCGGCAGACCTCGACCCCGTTGCCGTCCGGCAGCCGGACGTCGAGCACCGCGACGTCGGGGTGGACCGCGGGGATCCGGGTGAGCGCCTCGGCGGCGGTGCCGGCTTCGCCGACGATCTCGATGTCGTCCTCGACCGACAGCAGGTCGTGCACGCCCCGTCGGACGACCTCGTGGTCGTCGAGCAGGAACACCCTGATTTGTCCGTTATCAGTCACGCCCAAAGCCTCCCATACCACCGTACAAAAGGCCTATCGTCCCCAGTGCCGTAAAGGCGGGATCCAGCCACACCCGACCGAAACCGATACCGAGAACCCCCTTACGTACGGGCTTCCGCCCGGATAACGTGCGCTGGTGTCCTGAAGGCGCTCGAATTGAGAGCTGCGTCACGCCGACCGTCACCCCCACCCTTTCCGACGGCGAGCCGGGCGCGGCACCCGCGGGGTCGTAGGCCCTGAACAAGTAGGACGTCCTAGCGCAAGCGCGCCAAGGGCGGACGCTGGGTAACGTTCTCGTGAGGGACGCCGTCGGAACAGGATCACCACCTGCCACGCAGTAGGTGCGCACACCCACGCGCGCCCCGCGAGGCGGTGACCGGACCGGTCACCGGCGACCCCGGGCGGCCGGACAGACCGAGGAGTGAACGTGACCGTCAAAAGCACGGCGAGGACCCGCAAGAAGGCGGCCCCCGCTGTTCCTGACACCCTCCGCGCCACGGGAACGGACGTCCAGCCGGAGCTCGTCCAACTGCTCACGCCGGAAGGCGAGCGGGTCGAGCACCCGGACTACCCCCTCACCACCACTCCCGAGGAGCTGCGCTCCCTCTACCGCGACCTGGTGCTGGTGCGCCGGTTCGACGGCGAGGCGACCTCGCTCCAGCGCCAGGGCGAGCTGGGCCTGTGGGCCTCGCTGCTCGGCCAGGAGGCAGCCCAGGTCGGTTCCGGCCGGGCCATGCGCACCGGCGACTACGCCTTCCCGACCTACCGCGAGCACGGCGTCGCCTGGTGCCGCGACGTGGACCCGCTGAACCTGCTCGGCATGTTCCGCGGCGTGAACCACGGCGGCTGGGACCCGAACGAGAAGAACTTCCACCTCTACACCATCGTGATCGGCGCGCAGGCCCTGCACGCCACCGGCTACGCGATGGGCATCACCAAGGACGGCACCGACGACGCGGTGATCGCCTACTTCGGCGACGGCGCGTCCAGCCAGGGCGACGTCAACGAGGCCTTCACCTTCGCCTCGGTCTACAACTCGCCGGTGGTGTTCTTCTGCCAGAACAACCAGTGGGCGATCTCCGAGCCCACCACCACCCAGACCAGGATCCCGCTGTACCGCCGCGCCTCCGGCTTCGGCTTCCCCGGCGTCCGGGTCGACGGCAACGACGTGCTGGCCTGCCTCGCGGTCACCCGCTGGGCGCTCGACCACGCCCGCAGCGGCAACGGCCCGGTGCTGATCGAGGCCTTCACCTACCGGATGGGCGCGCACACCACCTCCGACGACCCCACCCGCTACCGGGCCACCGAGGAGACCGAGGCCTGGAAGGCCAAGGACCCGATCCTGCGGCTGCGCACCCTCCTGGAGAAGGAGGGCCTGGCGGACGAGGAGTTCTTCGCCTCCGTCGACGCCGAGAGCGAGCAACTGGGGCTGCGGGTGCGCGAGGGCGTGCGCAGCATGCCGGACCCGGACCCGACGCTGATCTTCGACCACGTGTACAGCGAGCCGCACGCGCTGGTCGACCAGGAACGGGCCGAATTCGTCGAGTACGCGGCCTCCTTCGAGGCGGGGGAGAACCACTGATGGCCGGTCAGAGCATCGCCAAGGCGCTCAACGACGCGCTGCGCAAGTCGCTGGAGAACGACCCGAAGACCGTCCTGATGGGCGAGGACATCGGCAAGCTCGGCGGCGTCTTCCGGATCACCGACGGCCTGCAGAAGGACTTCGGCGAGGACCGGGTGATCGACACCCCGCTGGCCGAGTCCGGCATCATGGGCACCGCGATCGGCCTCGCGCTGCGCGGCTACCGCCCCGTCGTGGAGATCCAGTTCGACGGTTTCGTCTACCCGGCCTTCGACCAGATCGTCTCCCAGCTGGCGAAGATGCACGCCCGCGCGCTCGGGCACGTCAAGATGCCGGTCACCGTCCGCATCCCCTACGCGGGTGGTATCGGCGCGGTCGAGCACCACAGCGAGTCGCACGAGGCGTACTTCGCGCACACCGCCGGTCTGCGGGTGGTCACGCCGTCCAACGCGCACGACGCGCACTGGATGCTGCGGCAGGCCATCGAGTCCGACGACCCGGTCATCTTCCTGGAGCCCAAGCGGCGTTACTGGGACAAGGGCGAGGTCGGCGCCGCCGCCGACCTGGGCCTGCACGAGGCCCGGATCGTCCGCCCCGGCACCGACCTGACGCTGATCGCGTACGGCCCGATGGTCAAGGTCTGCCAGGAGGCCGCCGCGGCCGCCGAGGAGGACGGCCGCCGGCTGGAGGTCGTCGACCTGCGCTCGCTCTCCCCGGTGGACTTCGCCGCGCTGGAGGAGTCGGTCAAGCGCACCGGGCGGGCCGTCGTGGTGCACGAGGCCCCGGTATTCCTGGGCATGGGCGCCGAGTTGGCCGCCCGGCTCACCGAGCGGTGCTTCTACCACCTGGAAGCACCGGTCCTGCGGGTCGGCGGCTACTTCGCGCCGTACCCGCCGTCCCGCGTCGAGGAGGCCTTCCTCCCCGACCTGGACCGCGTGCTCGACGCCGTCGACCGCGCGCTCGCGTACTGATACCGGGGAGCGAAGATGACCACCGAAGTTCGCTCGCTCCGCGAGTTCAAGATGCCGGATGTGGGAGAGGGCCTCACCGAGGCCGAGATCCTCAGCTGGTACGTCAAGCCCGGTGACACCGTCACCGACGGGCAGGTCGTGTGCGAGGTGGAGACCGCCAAGGCGGCGGTGGAGCTGCCGATCCCGTTCAACGGGGTCGTCGAGCAGCTCTTCTTCCCCGAGGGCGCGACGGTCGACGTCGGCACCGCGATCATCTCGGTGGCGGTCGCCGGGGAAGCGGGGGCCGCTCCGGCCGCCGCACCCGCCCCGGCGCCCGCTGTCGCCGCGGCTCCGGCCGTCGAGGCCGAGCCGGAGCGGCGGGAGGTGCTGGTCGGGTACGGCCCGCGCACCGGCACCGCCCAGCGCCGGGCCCGGCGGACCACCACGGCCGCCGGTACGGCGAAGGCCGCGGCTCCGGCCGCCGCTGCCGTTCCGGTCGCCCCGGTCACTGCCCCGGCTCCGGCCGCTCCGGCCGCTCCGGCCGTGCCCGCCGAACTGCCCTCCGGTGAGCGGCCGTTGGCGAAGCCGCCGGTGCGCAAGCTGGCCAAGGACCTGGGCATCGACCTGCGGTCCGTCACCCCGACCGGTGCGGGCGGGGTGATCACCCGCGAGGACCTGCACGCCCACGCGGCGGCCCAGGCCGCTCCGGCCGCTCCGGCAGCTGAGCCGGTCGTGGCCGAGGCCGTCGAGGTCGTCGGGACCGTGGCGGCTCCGGCGTCGGTGTCCGGTTCGGGCGACGTCCGGGTGCCGATCAAGGGCGTCCGCAAGGCGACCGCGCAGGCGATGGTGGCCTCGGCCTTCACCGCCCCGCACGTCACCGAGTTCGTCCAGGTCGACGTGACCCGCACGATGAAGTTCGTCCGCAAGCTCAAGGAGAGCGGCGAACTGGGCCGGGACGTCCGGGTCAGCCCGCTGCTGCTGGTCGCCAAGGCGCTGCTGGTGGCGATCAAGCGGCACCCGGAGATCAACGCCCAGTGGGACGAGGCGGCCCAGGAGATCGTGGTCAAGGGCCAGGTGAACCTCGGCATCGCCGCGGCCACCCCGCGCGGCCTGATCGTCCCGAACATCAAGGACGCCGGGTCCAAGACCCTTTCGGGCCTGGCCACTTCGCTCGGCGGGCTGGTCGAGACCGCCCGCCAGGGCAAGACCTCGCCGGCCGACATGCAGGGCGGCACGGTCACCATCACCAACGTCGGCGTCTTCGGCGTCGACACCGGCACCCCGATCCTCAACCCGGGCGAGGCGGCCATCCTCGCCTTCGGCGCGGTCCGGGAACTGCCGTGGGTGCACAAGGGCAAGGTGGTCCCGCGCCAGGTCACCACGCTCGCGCTCTCCTTCGACCACCGCCTGGTGGACGGGGAGTTGGGCTCCCGGGTGCTGGCCGACGTGGCCGGGCTGCTGGAGTTCCCGAAGCGCCTGATCACCTGGGGCTGACGCCCCGCCGGATGTGACGAAGGGGCCCTGTTCCGTACCGCTGTACGGAACAGGGCCCCTTCCGCGTACCCGCCCGTCGACTACCGCTGGCGGCGGAGGCGCCGGACGGCGAGCAGGACGCCGGCCCCGAGCGCGAGCAGCGCGGCGGACGAGGTGGCGAGGAAGGCGTTGGTGGAGGAGGCGCCGGTGTGGGCGAGCTCCGGGGTGCCGGCCGGGGCGGTGGTCGCCGGGGTGGCGGTGGGGGCGGGCTGCTCGGTCTTGTCCGCGGCGGGCTTGGCGGGCTTGGCGGGCTTGGCGGGCTTGGCCGGGTCGGCGGGCGCGGGCTTGGCGGCCGGGGACTGCTTCTCCGCGGCGGGCGCGGCCTTGGGGTGGGTGACCTTCACGGTGCGGTTGCCCCAGTACTCCAGGGTGCTCTTGTCGGTCTCGGCGTCTGTCACCAGCGTCAGCGCGCCCAGGTCCTTCGGCGCGTCGGGGGAGAGCGAGACCCGGAACATGATGGCGGTGCCCCGGTTGTTGGCCAGCGGCTGCGCCAGCGAGGCGGTGTCGGCGTCGAGCCCGATGCAGCCCGCGTTGAGCTTGAGCGGCTTCCAGGCGCCGTGCTGCATGACCTCGACCCGTACGTCCTTGGCACGCAGCGGGGTGCCCCGCCCGGCGGCCGACAGGCTGAAGCTCGGGGTGACCTTGGCGACGTCCGCCCCGGTGAAGTTGGTCATCCCCACCCCGACCTCGGTCCAGCTGCCGTCGGCGGCAACGGTGTTGGCCAGGGGGTCGCGGAAGTTCGCGTTCGGGACGGTCGGCTGCTTCGCGGCGGGGTCGACCACCGGGGAGGTGCCGTACCGCTGGTCGCCGCAGGCCCAGCCGGTGTCGGCGGCGATGAACTGGACGCCGCCGGCGAGGACGGTGGTGGCGGCGAGCACGGCGATGCGGCGGCGGCCGGAGAAGGCGCGGTCGTTCTTCGCAAAACGGGTGATAACGGACGTGCGCATGGCGTGACTCCCCAGGGTCATGGGTCTGACGGTGTGTGGTGAAGACGACCGGCCACCGCTCCTGACGAGCGGAAGCGCCCCCCGGCTCTGCCGGTCTCGCTCTCCGTGCCTTCACCCTGATAGACGTCCATCCCTGCCGGGGGTTGCAGGTGGATCGAAAACTTTTTTCGGGAGTCTTCGACCGGGGTTCGGGATACTGCCGGAATGACGGATGAACTGACGATCAGCCCGGAGACGGTGACGGGTGGGGCCGGGGAACGTCGGTCGCTGCGGCGGGACGTGTCGGTGCCGGCCTTGCTGGCGGGGCTGGTCTGCGTCGCGGTGTCGTTCTCCGGGCCGCTGGTGGTCGTGCTCGCGGCGGCCGCCGCCGGGCGGCTGGACCCGGCGCACACCTCCTCCTGGATCTGGGCGGTGGCGATCGGCAGCGGTGTGAGCGGCTTCGCGCTCAGCTGGTGGACCAGGACGCCGGTGATCGCCGCCTGGTCCACGCCGGGGGCGGCGCTGCTGGTGACCAGCCTGGGCCACTACCCGTACCGGGAGGCGATCGGGGCGTTCCTGGTGAGCGCGGCCGTGGTGGCGCTGTTCGGGGTGACCGGGTGGTTCGGCCGGCTGATCGCGGCCGTGCCGGTGGGGATCGTGAACGCGATGCTCGCGGGCATCCTGTTCTCCTTCGGCGCCGGGATCTTCGGTGCCGTGCACGGCGCGCCGGTGCTGGTGGTGGGCAGCTTCGCGGCCTTCCTGCTGGCCAAGCGGTTCTCGCCGCGGTACGCCGTGCTGATCGCGCTGGTGGTCGGCGGGGTGCTGGCGGCCCTCACCGTCGGGCTGCCGCTGCACCTGGGCTCGGGCGGGCCGACCGTCCCGGTGCTGACCGTGCCGGCCTTCTCCTGGTCGGCCCTGGTGGGGCTGGCGCTGCCGCTCACCATCGTCGCCCTGGCCTCGCAGAACGCGCCCGGGCTCGGGGTGATGCGGGCCTTCGGCTACCGGGCCGACGACCGGCTGCTGATCGGTGCGACCGGGGCGGTGTCGGTGCTGGTGGCGCCGTTCGGCTCGCCCGGGGTGAACCTGGCGGCGATCACGGCGGCGATCTGCTCCGGCCCGGAGGCCCACCCGGACCCGCGCCGCCGCTACGTCGCGGGGATGTCCTCGGGCGTGCTGTACGTGCTGGTGGGCAGCTTCGGAGGGGTGCTGGTGAGCCTGTTCACCGGGCTGCCGAAGGAGCTGATCGCGGTGGTCGCCGGGGTCGCGCTGCTGGCCTCGCTGCAGGGCAGCCTGGCGGCGGCGGTCGCGGCGGAGCGCGGGCGGGACGCGGCGGTGGTGACCTTCCTGGCGAGCGCCTCGGGGATGAGCCTGTTCGGCATCGGCTCGGCCTTCTGGGGACTGCTCTTCGGCCTCGGGACGCACCTGCTGCTGGACGTGGGCAAGCGCTCCCGGTGAGTTGCGGGCAAGCGCTCCCGGTGAGCCGCGGGGGAGCCCTCCCGGGATGGACGGGGGCGCCCCCGAGATTGATTGGTATGACAGGTACAACGGGAATCGTTCGGCCAGGTCGGTGACATTTTCTGCGGCCGGTGGGGGCGACACGCCGGTACGGGTACGTCTCCGCTCCACCACCCGGGCGACACCGGGTGACCGGAGCCCCGAGGACGCACCCGTATGCCTGCTGGCAACCCTGGCCGTCTCGTCCGGAGTCTGGCCGCCCTCGTACTGGTGTCCACCGCCGTACTCCCGGCCGCCCTGGAACTCGTCGGCCCCTCGCCGTTCGGCGTGATCGGGGCGGGCGCCCCCGTGGACCGGGCGGTGCCCCCGCACACCGCCCTCCGCGCCGACCGGCGGATGCTCACCGCCGCCCCGACCTTCGACATACGCCGCACCGGGGACCCGACCAACCGGATCACCCTGGTCCTGCTCGGCGACGGCTACACCGCGGACGAGCAGGAGGCGTTCCGGCAGCAGGCCGACAAGGCCTGGCACGCGCTGATGGACATCGAGCCGTTCCGCACCTACCAGGGGTTCTTCAACATACGGCGGGTCGAGGTGGTCTCCCCGATCTCCGGGATAGCCGAGACCGAGAGCCGCGGCCGCCACCCCGCCACCCCGCTGGGCATGCACTTCTGGTGCGAGGGCACCGCCCGGCTGCTCTGCGCCGACGAGGGCGCCACCGCCCGCTACGCCGGGGACAGCACCGGCCCGCAGTACCTGATCGCGCTGGCCAACTCGGTCGAGTACGGCGGCGCCGGGGGCACCGGGGTGACCACCCTGGCCGGGGGCAGCCCGGACGCCGGACGGATCATCCAGCACGAGATCGGCCACACCGTGGGGGACCTCGGCGACGAGTACGACAGCGCCCCGGACGACGCCGACTACCCGAACCTCTCCACCCTCAACGCCGAGGACATGCTCAAGAAGCAGACCAAGTGGTGGCGCTGGCTGGGCGCCGTCTCGCCGGACGGCGCCGGCACTGTCGGGGCGTACCGCAGCGCCAACGGCCTCTACCGGCCCACCCCCGACTCCGTGATGCGCACCCTGGGCAGTGCCTACAACCTGCCCTCCCGCGAGGCGATCGTCCAGGAGCTGTACCGCAAGGTCCGGCCGACCGACGCCCCGTCGCCGCCGCCCGGCGAGGTCGCCGGGCTCCCCCGGCTGGACGTCCGGCCGCTGCCGCTGACCGGCGCCCGGCAGCTGACGGTGGACTGGAAGGTGGACGGCGCCCCGGCCGCCCCGCAGGCCGTGGACGGGGGCCGCCTGGACACCGCGCAGCTGGACCTCGCCCCGGGCCGGACGGCGACCGTGACGGCGACCGTCCGGGACACCACGGACTGGGTGCGGGACGAGGCCTTCCGGGACCGCTACATGACCCGGTCGGTGTCCTGGACGGTCACCGGCTGAGAGCCGGACGGTCGCCGGCCGGGGTTCGCGAGCTCACACCGAGGGGACCTGGGCGTCCAATCATGGGATGACTAGTCTGGACGGACTATGACCGTGGAGCCCGCTCGTTCAGCCGCGTCCCCGTCCGTCCCCGCTCCTCGGTCCACCGTCGAGCCGCCGACGGCCGGGGCCCCCGTACCGCCCGGCGGCCGGGCGGCCTGGCTGGCCTGGTCCGTCGGCGTCAGCGTCTACGTCCTGGCCGTCATCCACCGCACCAGCCTCGGCGTGGCCGGACTGGACGCCGCCGAACGCTTCGGCATCGGCGCCTCGGCGCTGTCCACCTTCTCGATCCTCCAGGTGCTGGTCTACGCGGCCATGCAGGTCCCGGTCGGCCTGCTGGTCGACCGGTTCGGGCCGCGCCGGGTGCTGCTGCTCGGCGTACTGCTGCTGAGCACCGGTCAGCTGGCCTTCGCGTTCAGCTCCTCCTTCGCCCCAGCGCTGGCCTCCCGGGCCGTGCTCGGCTGCGGCGACGCGATGACCTTCATCAGCGTGCTGCGGATCGCCGCCCGGTGGTTCCCGGCGGCGAAGAACCCCTTCGTCGCCCAGCTGACCGGCCTCGCCGGGATGGGCGGCAACCTGGTCACCACCGTGGTGCTCGCCCAGGCGCTGCACAGCGAGGGCTGGACGCCCACCTTCACCGCGATCGCACTGCTCGGCGTGGCGGTGTTCGCCCTGGTCGCGCTCTTCCTCCAGGAGGCCCCGACGGCCGTACGACCGGTCGACCCGCCGGTCGGCACGCCGGCCGCCCGCCCGAAGGTCCGACGGCAGATCCAGGACTGCTGGCGGGAGCCGGGCACCCGGCTGGGCCTGTGGATCCACTTCACCACCCAGTTCCCCGGCAACGCCTTCGGCCTGCTCTGGGGCATGCCCTACCTGATCGAGGCCCAGGGGATGACCCGGGGCGAGGCCGGCGGGCTGCTGACCCTGCTGGTGCTCGCCAACATGGCCTGCGGGTTCCTCTTCGGCCGACTGCTCTCCCGCACCGCCCGGACCCGGATGCCCATCGTGCTCACCGTCATCGCCACCACCGCGCTCGGCTGGGCACTCGTGCTCGCCTGGCCCGGCGGGCACCCGCCGATGTGGCTGCTGATCGGGATCATCCTGGTGATGGGCAGCAACGGCCCCGCCTCACTGGTCGGCCTGGACTACGCCCGCACCCGCAACCCGGCCGAACGGCTCGGCACCGCCTCCGGGATCGTCAACATGGGCGGCTTCATCGGCACGATGATCACCCTGTTCGGCATCGGCGTCCTGCTCGACGCCCTCTCCCCGTCCGGCACCGGGTCCTACTCCGCCGACGCCTTCCGCTGGGCGTTCTGCTGGCAGTACGTGCCGCTCGCGGTGGGGACGGCGATGATCCTGCGGCTCCGGCGGAGGGTTGTGGCGGCGGACGCGTAGGGTTTCCGACCTGCGGAAATGCCGGTAACCATCGCTAGAAGCGATGGTTACCGGCGGGATCAGCCGCCGTACTCGCGCATCAGCTCGGCGATCTGCGGCGCGGTTCCGTAGATCCGGGCGCCGTGCATCTCCACGGTCAGGGTTCCTTGCCGCGGCACTCGGTCGGGTTGGGGTTTCGCCGTTTCCCGGAGCCGGATCAGGTCCACCAGCTTCAACTTCGGGCAGCCCGGGACGATCCGGCTGCCCCGGATGCCGACCCGCTCCCCACCCGGGCAGGCGAAGTACGCACCGAACGGCGGCCCGCTGTCCTCCTCCCGGCTCGGCAGGTGGAACACCATCTCCCCGTGCCGGCAGTGGACCGTCCCGTCGGAGTGGACGGTCAGGCCGGGCCAGGCCTCGTGTTCGATCTCCGCGACGATCCGCACCTGCTGCCCGATCGCCTCGGCCAGGGTCTCCGCCATCCGCCGCTGCTGGGTGGGGATGTCGGTGTCGCCTCGGCGGACGGAGGGGAGAAGCTCTTCGGTGACCCAATTGCGGAACGGCCGGGCTGCGGTCTTGTCCGACCTCATGAGGAGGCTGTACAGACCGGCCTCGCTCACCACGCCGAGCAATGGATTCCCCTGCCGGTAGGGTTTCTGACCTGCGGCAACGTCGAATGGCCCCATCTGATGGGTTGATACCGAGCGCTGGTCGACGGTGCGGTGCTGATGGGGCTCCAGCCCGTTGACGGCAGTGGTCGGATTACGTCGACCCACGATCCGGCACACGTCCGCCGTGACGAACCACGGCTCCCCGTCGATCATCACGACGCGGATCGGCTGCCCGGTGACCGGGAAGCTCGACCGCACCAGCACCATCTGTTCCTGCTGTTCCCGCTGTTCCTGTTCGTCGTCCATCTGGACGCCCCTCCTTCTTCCGGGTGATGGCAGTGCTGCCCGGTGAAACGAGGCCAAACAGGTGAGGTTGCTGGTGCTGGATTGACGTATGGGTGCACGAGTGGTGCCGACCCGGCGCGCGGTCGTGCGTGTACGCCGGGTGGTGCGCGCTGGGCTCGGCGGAGCGGCTCAGATGGTGACGGAGAAGGTGGCCAGGACCCGTTCGGCCAGTTCCTTGTCGCCCTCGACGCTGACCGGGCCGGGTCGGCCGCGGCCGCAGGCGAGGCGGACGTAGGTCTCCCAGTCCATGGTGAGCTGGACGTCGGGGGCCAGGCTGATCGACTCGTCGACGCTGCCGCGCCCGGTGGCGTCCACCCGGACGGTGCGCAGGAACTCCACCGGGCCGGTCACGTCCAGGACGAGGGCCGTCCCGGCCGGGGCGCCGGCGGTGTGGGCGACGGCCTTGGGCAGCAGCTCCAGCAGGACGTCCCGGGCGATCAGGGCGCCGGGGGAGTCCAGGTTGCCGGGGGCGTCGAGGGCCCGGCGCAGGTCCTGCTCGTGGACCCAGACGTCGAAGGCCCGCATCCGCAGCAGCTGGTGGTACGGCACGTCCGTGGCCAGCGGACCGGCGGGCCAGCGGGCCGGCTCCCCGGGCGTCTGCTTGGCGTTCCGCAGCGCGCGGGAGCGGCGGATGATCGTGTACTCCAGCTCGCTGGTCATCTCCAGCGCGGTGTGGCAGCGGCGCTTGTCGACCGGCAGTTCGACGTAGCGGGCGAAATCGGTGGTCACGTGGCGAAGGTCACGCGGCAGCGAGTGGATCGGGCGGGGGTCGCCGAGGAGCTCGGACTCGACCGCGATCACGTGCGAGACGACGTCCCGGACCGACCAGCCGGGGCACTCGGTGGCCCGGTTCCAGGAGCCTTCGGGGAGGGGGGCGACCAGCTCCGATATGGACTCGATGCTCTGGGTCCACGCCTCCGTGTAAGCCTGCACGGTCTGGTTGTCCGTCACGGGAATCTCCGGCCCTCCGTCAGCTTTCCTACGCTCGGCGCCCGGCCGTCGCGGTCGGCCGGGATGGTCCGGCTTCCGGGCGCGCACGCTAACCGCACGTTACGCTGCCGGGAGACAGCTGGGCAGCGCTTTCGGGTGACGATCGTAGGTCTCTTGTCGTGGACGGTGGTACTGTGCGCGCTTCATTGATCCAACTCGCGGTCTCCGACGCCGAGCCGGCCGCCGAACGGCGGGCCCGGGCCGCGTCGCTGGTACGGGCCCAGCAGGGTGCCGACCTGGTGGTCCTGCCGGAGCTGTGGCCGCTCGGCGGCTTCGCCCACGACCTCTGGTCGGAGGGTGCGGAGACGCTCGACGGGCCCACCTCGGACGCGATGGCGGCCGCCGCGCGGGCCGCCGGGGTGTGGCTGCACGCCGGTTCGATCGTCGAACGCGACCCGGACGGTCCGATCTACAACACCTCGATGGTGTTCGCCCCGGACGGCGAGCTGGTGCACACCTACCGCAAGATCCACCGCTTCGGCTTCGACAGCGGTGAGGCGGTGGTGATGGGCGCCGGGCAGGAGATCGTCACCGCGCCCACCGAGTTCGGCACCCTGGGCCTGGCCACCTGCTACGACCTGCGCTTCCCCGAGCTGTTCCGGGCGCTGCTGGACGCCGGGGCCCAGTTGCTGGTGGTCCCGGCGGCCTGGCCGGCCAAGCGGCGCGAGCACTGGACGCTGCTGGCCCGGGCCCGGGCGGTGGAGGAGCAGGCCTTCGTGCTGGCCTGCAACACGGCCGGGACGCACGCCGGGGTCGAGCAGGCCGGGCACAGCATCGTGGTGGATCCGTGGGGTCGGGTGCTGGCCGAGGCCGGGCCGGCCGAGGAGGTGCTGACCGTCGAGTTCGACCCGGCCGAGGTGGGTCGGGCGCGTGAGGAGTTCCCGGTGCTGCGGGACCGCCTGCTCGGCATTCCGGCGCCGGTCCAGCGGTAGGCACGGGCGGGGGCACGGGGTCCGGGTGGGTTGGTTCGTACCTGCTCCGGGTCCGTTTGAGAAGATGAGCACTCGTCGTGTTCCCCGCCGCCGGTCGGCCGGTCCGTCGCGGGTCGGTACGGTGGCCCGCCCCAGGAGGTCGCGCGCATGTCCGGCACCGGCGCCGGCGACACCCCCCGCCCCGTCGTCATCCAGCGCAACAGCCTGCGCGAGCAGATCGCCGGCGCGCTCCGCGAGGAGATGATGGCCGGCCGGCTGGAGGCCGGCCGCAACTTCACCGTCAAGGAGATCGCCGAGCTGTACGGCGTCTCCGCGACCCCGGCCCGCGAGGCGCTGGTCGACCTCGGCGCCCAGGGGCTGCTGCGGGCCGAGCACCACCGCGGCTTCACGGTGCCGGAGCTGGGCTGGGAGGACTTCCTGGAGATCTTCGAGGCCAGGGTGCTGCTCACCGACAGCTTCCACCGCCAGTTCGCCACCCGCCGGGCCCTGCCCGACCTCACCCGGCTGCCCTCGCTGAGCCGCCGGGCCGACGCGGCGGTGCGGGCCGCCCGGGCCGGGAACCTGGACGTGATGGTGGGCTGCGACCGCCGGTTCTGGCAGGAGGTCTCCGCCCTGCTCGGCAACCGCCGGATCGCGGAGTACCTGGACTGGCTGCGGGTGCAGTCCTGGATGTTCGCCGCGCGGTACCTGCGGGCGATGCCCACCCTGGGCGGGGTCTGCTGGGACCGCCACCCGGACCTGGTCGACGCGATCGGGGCCCGCGACCTGCACGGCGCGCACCGGATCATCTGCGAGTACAACCTCTTCACCGTCCGGCTGCTGGCCGGGCTGGCCGGGCGGCCGCTGGAGTCGGTGACGGTGCTCGGGCTGCTCACCGAGGTCGCGGACGGCGAACCGCTGCCCGTCCCGGTGGAGCCGCCCGCGTCGCAGCCGGGGTGGCACCGGCCCCGTCAGCTCCCGGCGGACCGGCCGGCGCCGGACGCCGCGGAGGAGTACGGGGCCGCGCCGGAGTCCGGGACGGCCCGGGGCGGGCGGTCCCGGCGGGGGGACGAGGTCGGCCGCGAACTGGGCCGTGAGCTGGGACTCGGCCTCGGCCTGGTGCCGCAGCCGCGCTGGGTGCCGCACACCAGGTTCGGCCGACGGCTGCCCGAGCCGCCCCCCGAGGCTCCGCAGGGACGGCCCGATCCGCGCCCGGCCCCGGGCCGGTAGGGTGGGCGGGCGTCGGACCGGCCGCCCGCACGGGCCGTCCGGGTACCGACCCCGCCCCCCGTCGTCGCCCCGCCCCGCGGGCGATCCCGCCGTCCGGAGAGGAACTGCCGGCCATGGCCTGCGACCTCTGGCTCGTCCCGTTGGTGGACGTGCTGAGCCACAGCCCCGACAACCCCTTCCGGGACGACCTCGCGCTCTACAACGCGGTGCTCACCTCGCGCGGCCTGCCCGAGGTGCCGGTGTACCAGTTCGTCCCGGGTCTGAGCGGGGCGGTCGAGCCGATAGCCGCCTTCGACTACGACTCGCTGCACTTCCTGCGCCGCGCCTACCTGTTGGGCCTCACCGGCCTGGACATCACCCCGGTCGACGCGCTCGGCAGCGACTACGAGCAGCTGCTGGAGATGTTCGAGAGCAGTGCCGAACAGTCGCACCTGGTCTGGCACTTCGACCACGCCGGCGCCTACGTGCCGATCGAGTTCCCGGCCCCGCTGGTGGACGAGACGCTGCTCGCCGCCGGCGGCCCGCTCGGCTCCAGCCACGGGCTGCTGCGCGAACTGCAGGCCGTGGCACCGGCCCTGGGCATCGACCCGCTCAACCCGCCGAACCCGACCCGACCGCTCGGCCCGACCGGCCTGGAGCAGCCGTTCGGACCGCCGATCGACGACCTGCACCCCTTCGCCCGGGAGCGGCACGCGTGGTCGGGCCTGTACGCGGCGGCGACCCGGAGCCTCGGCCAGGGCTCGATGATCGTCTTCGCGTAACGCCCCGGCATCGCCTCCGGCTTCGCCCCGATCCGGCCCAGGCCCCCGATCCCGGGCCCCCGATCCCGGGCACCAGGCCCGTCCGGCTAGCGCAGCGGGCCCTCCGGCGGCCGCTGACGCGGCATGGTGGGCCTCGTCCCCGGCGGCGGCAGCACCCGCACCTGGGCGCCCACCCCGGGTTCGGTGCGGCCGCCCCAGGTCCCCGCGGACTGGGTGGGCAGCTGGGTCATCGAGGCGCGGAACTCCAGCATCCACTCCGAGGTCTCGGTGCGGACCATGTCCGAGACGTCCTCGCAGAACCGGCGAAGCACGCCCAGGCAGCGCTCGGCGGCCTCGCCCGCGGTGCCCTCGGTCGGGCCGAGCACCTCGCGCACGCACTCCGAGGCCCAGTCGAACTGGAAGGCCTCCAGGCGGCGTTGGAGCGCCTGCGCGGTGGAGACGTCCCGCATCCAGCCGGAGGTGAGGCCGAAGACCCGGTCGGTGCCGTAGCAGGCGGCGGAGAGCGCGAAGCCCACGTAGCCCCAGGCGGTGCCGTGGGCGAGCGTGCCGGTGAGGCCCACCAGCGGGGCGGTCACCCCGCTCGCCGCGAAGCCGGCCGACCCGAAGCGCAGCAGGCGCGCCCAGCGGCGCTTCCAGATCCGGTCCCGGCGGTACCACTCGATCGCCTCGACCGCCCGCTCCTCGGACCAGCGGTAGAGCTCCTCCAGCCGCTCCGCGGGCTCGCCCCAGTCCCCGAGCGGGAACTGGCGGGCGCTCAGATCGGTCCGGTGCCGGGTGGAGGCCCGCCGGGCCACGGCTGCGGCGGGCTGGTCCTCCTCGCCGATCTCCTTGCCCCAGGCACTCTCCTCGGGCTGCATTTCCGGCTGGCTCACCTGTGGGGCTCCCTGTGGCGGGCGGGCGGCATGGTCTGTCGGCGCATCGGCTGACGCGACGTCCGCCGGTGGTTGTCCAACAGCACTTCTTACCGCCAAATGGCTGACCGCGGGGCGCTTCGCCGGTGATCGTTACCGGTTTCGGCCACCGGAACACGAGGTGGGGCGGTTGCGGGGCCCGGCGAGATTTCACCCGTCCGAGCGAGGCGCCGGTGACCCGCCGTCCTGACCCGGGCACCCGGCGCGCATCCGACCCGGCCCGGCTAGGAGGATCCTCCTAGCTCATCGGTGTACGGACCGCTTCTCCTGGAGGATCCGACGGGACCGGAGAGCGGCCGGAACAGGCCACCGACTACGCTGCCAGGCGTGAAGGTCCTCGTCATCGGCGGCGGCGCCCGCGAACACGCCCTGTGCCGCTCCCTGTCCCAAGATCCCTCCGTGACCGAGCTGCACTGTGCCCCGGGCAACGCCGGGATCGCCCAGGTGGCGACGGTCCACCCCATCGACCAGTCGGACGGCGCCTCGGTCGCCCGGCTCGCCGCGGAACTCGGCGCCGACCTCGTGGTGGTCGGCCCCGAGGCCCCGCTGGTGGCCGGCGTCGCCGACGCCGTCCGCGCGGCCGGCATCCCGGTCTTCGGCCCCTCCGGCGCGGCCGCGCAGCTGGAGGGCTCCAAGGCCTTCGCCAAGGACGTGATGGCCGGCGCCGGCGTGCCCACCGCCCGCTCGTACGTCTGCACCACCGCCGAGGAGGCCGCCGAGGCGCTGGACGCCTTCGGCGCCCCCTACGTGGTCAAGGACGACGGCCTGGCGGCCGGCAAGGGCGTCGTGGTCACCTCCGACCGCGCGGCCGCGCTGGCGCACGCCGCCTCCTGCGAGCGCGTGGTCATCGAGGAGTACCTCGACGGCCCCGAGGTCTCGCTGTTCGCCGTCACCGACGGCACCACCGTGCTGCCGCTGCAGCCCGCGCAGGACTTCAAGCGCGCGCTGGACGGCGACGAGGGCCCCAACACCGGCGGCATGGGTGCCTACTCGCCGCTGCCCTGGGCGCCCGCGGGGCTGGTCCAGGAGGTCCTGGACACCGTCCTGCAGCCGACCGTGGACGAGCTGCGCCGCCGCGGCACCGAGTTCTCCGGCCTGCTGTACGCGGGCCTGGCGCTCACCTCGCGCGGTACCCGGGTGATCGAGTTCAACGCCCGCTTCGGCGACCCGGAGACCCAGGTCGTGCTGGCCCGGCTGCGCACCCCGCTGGCCGGCCTCCTGTTCGCCTCCGCCACCGGCACCCTGGACCAGCTGGAGCCGCTGCGCTGGGACGAGGGGGCGGCCGTCACCGTGGTCGTCGCCTCCGAGGGCTACCCGGCCGCGCCGCGCACCGGCGACCCGATCGAGGGCCTCGCCGAGGCCGAGGCGGACGGCACCGCGTACGTGCTGCACGCCGGGACGAAGGCGGACGGGGACGGCCGGGTGCTCAGCGCCGGCGGCCGCGTCCTGTCGGTCACCGCGACCGGCACCGACCTGGCCGAGGCGCGCGAGCGCGCGTACGCGGCGGTGGAGCGGATCTCCCTCAAGGGCGGCCAGCACCGCACCGACATCGCGCTCAAGGCGGCCAACGGCTGACGCCACCGCGACCCCGGCGGCCCCCGTGCGAACCCTTCGCACGGGGGCCGCGGCTGTGCCGGGCCCGCGGGCGAGCGGCGAAGAGGGGCCGAACAACCCGCAGGGCGCAGCGCTCGCGGCGTTTCCGGGGTCGGAGCGGTTCCGGGGCCCGACGCACCGATCGGCGGGCGGATTCCAGCCCATCGGGTGACAGCACCCGCATCCGGCTGACGTAACCCGGCGCCCGGCCTTATGGTGCGCTGGATCGCCGTGCGACGGTGCCGTGCGCCGGGGTCGCCGCCGGGTAGCGGCGCGCCCGCGGGGGGATGCTGGACGGCGATCGGCCGGGTGGTCGCCCGGTGCTTCGCACCGGACCGGTAGCGGCCCCCGGGCGGCGTCGCCGGACCGACCGCGGCGTCACCGCGACGACCGGGCGGTGTCACCGGGACGAGTGGAAACCGGGGCGATCCGGAACGCCCGCCCGGACCGGGGCGTCGAAAATGTCAGTAGCGCCACACAGCATGCACTGCCGGGATCGGACGCCTCCGCTTCCCGGTCGGAACTGATCGTTTCGAGTCGCCTCAGGGCCCGTGGCGGGTGCCCGAGGGCTCCGAAGGGGGTGCCGCACCGTATGGCCGTCGACACCGCGCGCGCTCACGCCCAAGCGGTCCTGCGGATCCGGGGCCTCGCCCTGGCCGTGGCCGTCCTGCCCGCCGCCGTGGCGGTCGTCCTGCTCGCGGGCCGGTTCACCGGCCGGATCGGGGCCGCCGGCTCCTCCGACGCCGCCGGCTGGGACGCCGTCCGGTGGGTGGTCTGCGCGCTCGCCGCGCTGACCCTGCTGGTGGCCGGGCTGACCGCCCGGGCACTGCGCCGGGCCGTCCCGCCGCAGATCCCGGCGGTGCCGGTCGAGCGGGCCGGCGCCCCCGAGCTGTACCGGCTGATCGACGAACTGGCCGAGCGGCTGGACGTCCCGGCCCCGTCCGCGGTGGCGCTCACCCCGGACTGCGACAGCTGGCTGGAGGACGTCGCCCTGCCGCGCCGCCCCCACCCGCTGCGGCCGCACCCCTCGCCCGCCGCGCCGGTCCTGGTGATCGGCTCGCCGTTCCTGTGGTGGATGCGGTCCGGCGAGCTGCGCGCCCTGCTCGCCCCCGTGGTGGCCGGCACCGCCGCCTCCGCCGACCCCGAGATCGCCGCCGCCCGCCGCTTCCTGCGCGCCCTGGACGCCTGTCTGGACTCCGGTCCGGCCGCGGCCCCCGGTCTCGGCGGCGGCACCCTGACCGTCCCGCCGGCCCCGCCCCGCCGGGGCCCGGCCCGGCTCGCCGACCGGATCACCCGGCGGATCACCCGCCGGCTGCTGGGCGCCTGCCGCGGCCACTCCGCCGAGCTGGAGCGGTCCGTCGCGGGCTGGGCCTCCGAGCAGGCCAGGACGGTCGACTACGGCCTGCGGATCGCCGCCCAGGAGCAGGTCGGCCTGGCCTACGCCGGCTGGGACCGACTGCTCACCCGGGTCGCGCTGCCCGCCTGGCGGCTCGGCCGCCACCCCGCGCACCTGAACGCCGGCGTGGTCGCCGCGCTCACCGAGCTGTCCCGCCGCGACCGGCTGGCCGACGGTTACGGCACCCGGCTCGGCGACCGCCCCGCCTGCGACCTGCTGGAGGAGCCCGGCGCGGTGGACCGCGCGGTCTCCCGGCTGGCCGCCGAGCTGTTCTTCGGCCGCCCGGCGGCCGGGGCCTGGCACGAGCTGGAGTGGGCCGACTACCCGGCCGAGGTGGTGGACGCCGGCTGGCGGGCCCGGGCCGCCGCCCTGCAGTCCGCCCTGGACCGGCTCGCCCCGCAGTCCCGCCCGGGCGCCCCGACCCTCACCCGGCTGCTGGCCCGGCTGGCCGAGGGCGACGGCGAGCGGCTGGCCGCCGCCCTGGCCGCCCAGCTCGCCCGCACCACCACCCCGGCCCCGCTGCTGGAGCCCGACCGCACCGGCCGCGACCTGCTGGTCGACCACGTCACCGCGATGGTCTGCTGCGCCGCCGTGGACACCGCGGGCGGCGCGCCCGGCCTGGACTGGCTGGACGGCCCGGTGCTGCTGCTCGGCGGGGTCCGCCGCACCGACCTGGCCGGCCCGGTCGCCCAGGCGGTGGAGCAGGGCCAGGACGGGCCGCTGCGCGCCTGGCTGGACGCCGCCGAGGTGCGCCTGGAGAAGCCCGTCCGCCTCTGAGGCCCCGGGAGGCCCCGACCGCCCCGGGCGGCGCTCGGCCCCCGGCACGCGCCCCCGGGGCCCCCGGCCGCCGGCCGTCTCCGCAGGCCGGAGGCCCCGTCCCGGCGGAGCGGAAGATTCCCGACACCAATTGCTACCGTGGGGTGACGGAGCGCCAGCACTGTGTGGTGTATTAGACCGCACGCACATCCGGGGGGCACGTGCCAACCGGGCCTCGGGAGCCGAAGGCGCGCCGGTGTCGAAAGCGACGAGCGACGAGCGAGGGCAGCGAGCGCCGGAGCGAGGAACGCCGACACCGGATCGGGAGCGCCCGGAGGCGAGCGAGGGATTCGCGGAAGTGCACCTGGGAGGGGCGCGTGGGGACCGAACTCAACGGCCGCTGGGAGTCGGGCACGCACGCTTACAGCGTCTCCGACCCCTTCGGCCAGGGCCCGCTGCCCTGGCTGCGCAGCCCCGACCAGTACCTCGCCGGGGCCGAGGGCGCCGTGCCCTGGTACGTCTCGGTGGACGCGCCCGGCCAGCAGCCGCTGTCGGCGGGGGTGCGGCCCAAGCCGCCGGTCGGCACCCCGCAGAGCTCCAACGACGTGGACCAGCAGATCAAGGGCTTCGCCTCGGCGGGGGTGATCCGTCCCGGCGGCTCGGTGGACTTCCGGGTCACCGTCAACCCGCCGCGCGAGTTCACCGTGGACGTCTACCGGATCGGCCACTACGGCGGCGACGGCGCCCGCCACATGACGTCCAGTCCGCTGATCTCCGGTCTGGCCCAGCCCGCGCCGCTGGTGGTCGAGCGGACGGTCTCCTGCCACCACTGGTGGCACTCCTGGCGGTTGCAGGTCCCGCTGCACTGGCAGCCCGGGGCGTACGTGGCCGTGCTGACCACCGCGGACATGCTGCACCGCAGTCACATCCCGTTCACCGTGCGGGACGTCGCCGAGCAGGGGCGGAGGGCCGAACTGCTCCTGGTGGTCCCGGATGTGACCTGGCAGGCGTACAACCTGTTCCCCGAGGACGGCCGGACCGGTGCCAGCCTGTACCACGCCTGGGACGGCCGGGGCGGCCTGGTCGGCGAGCCCGAGGCGGCCGTCACCGTCTCCTTCGACCGCCCGCACGCCACCGCCGGGCTGCCGCTGCACGTCGGCCACGCGTACGACTTCATCCGCTGGGCCGAGCGCTACGGCTACGACCTCTCCTACGCCACCGCGACCGACCTGCACGCCGGGCTGGTCGATCCGGGTGAGCACCGCGCGCTGGTCTTCCCCGGCCACGACGAGTACTGGTCCGAGCCGATGCGCCGGGCCGCCGAGCGGGCCAGGGACGGCGGCACCTCGCTGGTCTTCCTGTCCGCCAACACCATGTACTGGCGGGTGGAGCTGACCGCCGCCGCCTCCGGCGAACCGAACCGGCTGCTCAACTGCCGCAAGCGGCAGAAGGTCGGGCCGGGCAGTCCGGCCGCCGGGGTGCCCGGCGCGGCCAGCGCGCTCTGGCGGGACGCCGGGGAGCCCGAGCAGCACCTGCTGGGCGTGCAGTACTCGGGCCGGGTCGCCGCGCCCGTGCCGCTGGTCGCCCGGCACACCGCGCACTGGCTCTGGGACGGCACCGGGCTGCAGGAGGGCGACGAGCTGCCCGGACTGGTCGCGGGGGAGGCCGACCGGTACTACCCGAAGGTCGCGCTGCCCGAGCACACCGAGCGGGTGCTGCTGGCCCACTCGCCGTACCGGGACCTGGCCGGCCGCACCCGCTACCAGGAGACCTCGCTGTACCGGGCGCCCAGCGGCGCCTACGTCTTCGCGGCCGGGACCTTCGCCTGGTCGCCCGCCCTCGGCCGCCCCGGGCTCACCGACGAACGGGTCCAGCGGGCCACCGCCAACCTGCTGGACCGGCTCTGCAAGAACTGAGTCCGGGCTGCGCGGGAACCGAGCCCCGGGCTCCCCGGGAGCCCGGTCGGGCGGGCGTGAAAGACTGCGGGGGCAGTGACCTCCCCTTTCGCGGTGCCCCACGCCCGTGAACGACCCCTGAGGACTGAACACCTTGAGCGGATTTGTCACCAAGCCCGAGCCGGTCCAGGTACCCGGCCTGGTCCACCTGCACACCGGCAAGGTGCGCGACCTGTACCGCACCGGGTCGGGCGAGCTGGTGATGGTGGCCAGCGACCGGATGTCCGCCCACGACTGGGTGCTGCCGAACGAGATCCCGGACAAGGGCCGGGTGCTCACCCAGCTCTCGCTCTGGTGGTTCGAGCGGATCGCCGACATCGTCCCCAACCACGTGATCTCCACCGAGGTCCCGGCCGGCGCCCCCGCCGACTGGAAGGGCCGCACGCTGATCTGCAAGAGCCTGGACATGATCCCGGTGGAGGCGGTCGCCCGCGGCTACCTGGCCGGCTCCGGCCTGACCGAGTACGAGGAGAGCCGTACGGTCTGCGGCATCGCCCTGCCGGAGGGCCTGGAGAACAGCTCCGAGCTGCCCGCCCCGATCTACACCCCGGCCCTCAAGGCCGAGGTCGGCGAGCACGACGAGAACGTCCCGTACGAGGAGACCGCCCGCCGGATCGGCGCCGAGCTGGCCAACCAGGTCCGCCGCACCACCCTGGACGTCTACGCCCGCGCCCGCGACATCGCCCGCGCCCGCGGCATCATCCTGGCCGACACCAAGTTCGAGTTCGGCCTGCTGGACGGCGAGCTGATCATCGGCGACGAGGTGCTCACCCCGGACTCCTCCCGCTACTGGCCGGCCGACGAGTACCGGCCGGGCCGCTCGCAGGCGTCCTTCGACAAGCAGCTGATCCGCGACTGGCTGGTCTCCCCGGCCTCCGGCTGGGACCGCTACAGCGAGCAGCCGCCGCCGGAGCTGCCCGCCGAGCTGGTCGAGCGGACCCGGGCCAAGTACATCGAGGTGTACGAGCGGCTGACCGGCACCGGCTGGGTCTGAGCCCCTCCGCCGCCCGCGAGCACCGGATCGGTCAGATCCAGCCGTGCTCGCGGGCGATCCGCACCGCCGCGTGCCGGTTCTCGGCGCCCAGCTTGGTGGCCGCCGAGGACAGGTAGTTGCGTACGGTGCCCTGGGACAGTCCGGCCCGCCCGGCGATCTCCGCGATCGGGGTGCCGTCCGCGGCCAGTTCCAGGACGTCCGTCTCGCGCGGGGTCAGCGGGGTCTCCCCGGCGCTGATCGCGTCCGCCGCCAGCTCCGGGTCCACGTACCGGCCGCCGGAGAGCACGGTGCGGATGATGCCGGCCAGGTCGGCCGCCGAGACGGTCTTCGGCAGGAAGCCGCGCACCCCGACCTCCAGCGCCCGCTTGAGGTAGCCGGGGCGGCCGTGGCCGGTGACGATCATGCAGCGGCAGTCCGGCAGCACCTGGCGCAGCTCGGCGGCCACCTCGATGCCGTCCTTGCCGGGCATCTGGAGGTCCAGCACCGCGACGTCCGGCCGGTGCGCCCGGGCCATCGCCAGCGCCTCCGGGCCGGAGCCGGCCTGGGCGACCACCTCGATGTCCTCCTCCAGCGAGAGCAGCGCGGCCATGGCGCCGCGGATCAGGTGCTCGTCGTCGGCGAGCAGGACGCGCACGGGCGGGGTGTCGGTCATCGGACGGCCTTCCTCGGCAGCGGGATCTGCGGTGGCAGCGGGATCCCGGTGGTGGCGGGGGATCCGCGGTGGCAGCGGGACCCGCGGTGAGAAGCGGGACCCGCGGTGGCAGGGGTCAGAGCGGTACGGCGGCGAGCATCCGGAAGGTGCCCGGCACGGCCGTCGGGACGGTCAGTTCGCCGTCGTGGGCGGCCAGCCGCTCGCGCAGGCCGCGCAGCCCGGTTCCGGCGCCCTGGGAGGGCAGCGGGACCTCCGGCACGCCGTCGTTCTCCAGTTCCAGCACCGCCCGGCCGTCCTCCCGCCGCAGCCGGATCCGGCAGTGGGCGGCCTCGCTGTGCCGCAGCACGTTGGTGGTGGCCTCGCGGATCACCCAGCCGAGCACCGACTGCACCGGCAGCGGCAGCCCGTCGGCGTTCTCGCCGAGGTCGATCTCGCAGGCGATGTCGGCGGAGCGCAGCACCGCCCGGGCGCCGATCGCCTCGGCGCGCAGGTCGGCGGTGCGGTAGCCGCGGACGACGTCCCGGACCTCGCGCTGCGACTCCTGGGCGATCCGCTGCACCTCGGACATCTGCTCGGCGGCCTCCGGGCGCCCGCGCTTGGCGAGTTGGACGGCGAGCTCGCTCTTCAAGGCGATGGTGGTGAGGTTGCGGCCCATCACGTCGTGGAGGTCGCGGGAGAAGCGCAGCCGCTCCTCGGCGACGGCCAGCCGGGACTGCGCCTCGCGGGCGGTGTCCAGCTCCCAGACGACGGCGGTCACCCACGCGGCGCTGCGGCAGCTGCCGATCAGGACGAGGGTGCCGATGACCGCGCCGACCACCCACCCCGTGGTGGTGAGGAGGTTGATGCCGGCCAGCAGCATCGCGGGAGCGACCGCGAGCGGCGCGGCGACCGCGCCGACGAAGGCCCAGCGCGTCGGCAGGCCCACCCCGGCCGGTCCGGTGGCCCCGCCCACCAGGGCGGCGGCGATCACGGTGGTGAACGGCGCGCCGGGATTCGGTGACAGGCTGTCGGAGGACGGTCCGAGCAGCAGCAGGGCCCAGGAGCCCCCGACCGCGAGCGCGGCGTTGACGGCCAGCCAGCGGCGATGGGGGCTGGGCCGTCCCAGGTAGTGGTCGAGGGAGGTGCGGTAGGCCCGGATGGTGACCAGGACCGAGGCGAGGGAGAGCACCAGGGCGACCTGGGCGAGGGAGGCCGAGCCCGTGATCCGTACCGAGGAGGCGCTGGCCAGCAGGTTCACCGGCAGCCCGATCCACGCGACCAGGTAGAGCGACCAGCGGAAGTACAGCTCGGCGCGTTGCGGCTTGCCGTAGCCCTTCCAGCGGCGGATCGGCCCCCGGACCATCGCAGTGCCCCCCGTCCGAGTCACGATCGTGTCGCTGTCTTCATATCAGAGGCGGGCCGGGGGCGGGTCCTTCGGTTTCCCGTTCGTCCTGGTCGTTCGCCCTGGTCAGCGGCGCGGTTCCCAGCGGAAGTAGCGGACCGCGCCCCAGATCGCGAGGCCCAGCCAGACCGTGCCGGTGATCAGGTGCGGGGCGGCGGCGCCCCAGCTGCCCAGGAAGCCGGTCGGGGCGGCCGAGCCGTCGGTGCCGAACCAGCCGACCCGGATCAGCTGGAAGGCCGGGGTGGTCGGCAGCAGCCGGCAGACGTCGGCCAGCTGGGAGGGCATCACCTCCAGCGGGACGAACAGGCCGGAGCCGAACTGCATGACCAGCAGGACCGGCAGGGTGGTGATGCCCGCGCTCTCCACGGTCTTGGTGAAGGCGCTGGACAGCGCGGCCAGGGCGATCATGGTGGCCAGCGTGAGCATCAGGCCGACCAGCATCAGCAGCGGGTTGACCGGGACCGCCAGGTGCAGGCCGAGGCTCCCGCCGACCCCGATCAGGGCGGCCATCAGCAGGCCGAGGGTGAGCGAGGGGACGGCGGTGCCGAGCAGGATCTCCAGGTCCCGGGCCTCGCCGGTGCGCAGCCGCTTGAGCACCAGTTCGCCGCGCCGCCCGACGTACGCGGCGGTCAGGTTGTAGTACACGACGAAGGCCAGGACCATCCCGACCGAGCCGTAGACCAGCATCGAGTCGATGTCCAGGCCGGGGGTGTTCTCGGCCTGCTGCTTGAGGATGCTGCGCAGCGAGCCGATCAGCACCACCGGCAGCACCACGGCGGTGAACAGGGCGGTGCGGTTGCGCAGCAGCAGGGTGGCCTCGGCGCGGCCGAGGGCGAGCAGGCGGCCGGCGGTGGTGCTCGGGGCACCCGTGGCGGTGGTGGCTGCGGTGGTCATCGGGCGGATCCGATCAGGCGGCGGCGGGCGGGACGGGTGGGGGCGGCGGGCCCCGAGGGCGGTGTGGTGCCGGGCGGGGCCTGGTGGGCGGCCTCGGAGGCGATGGCGAGGAAGGCCTCCTCCAGCGAGGCGCTGCGGGCGTCCAGGGCGCCGAGCGCGATCCCGTGGTGGCGGGCCCAGCCGAGCAGGTCGGTGAGGGTGTCCTGGAGGCAGGTGCTCTGCACGGTGACCTTGCGGCCGTCGACGGTGACCTCGGCGCCGGCCAGGACGGGCAGCGCGGCCCCGGCCCGCCCGTGGTCGAGCAGCTCGGGGAGCTCGAAGGTGATCCGGGAGGGCCGGCCGGCGATCACCTCGGCGACGGTGCCGGTGGTGACGACCCGGCCGCCGTGCATGATGGCCAGTCGGTCGGCGAGCTCCTCGGCCTCCTCCAGGTAGTGGGTGGTGAGCAGCACCGTGGTGCCCTGGGCGCGCAGTTCGCGGACCAGCCGCCAGACGGCGACGCGCGCCTCCGGGTCGAGGCCGGTGCTGGGCTCGTCCAGGAACAGCACCTCGGGGCGGCCGAGCAGGGCCATCGCGAGGTCGAGCCGGCGCCGTTCGCCGCCGGACAGCTGCTTGACCCGGACGTCGGCGCGGTGGCCGAGGCCGACCAGCTCCAGCGCCTCCGCCACCGGGCGGGCGCCGCTGGTCATCCCGGCCCAGGTGCGGCCGGTCTCGGCGGCGGTGAGCTCGCCGGGGAAGCCGCCCTCCTGGAGCATGATGCCGATCCGCGGCCGGACGGCGGCGCGCTCCGCGAAGGGGTCGTGGCCGAGCACCCGGACGCTGCCGGCGCCGGGAGCGGCCAGGCCCTCGATGACCTCCATGGTGGAGGTCTTGCCGGCGCCGTTGGTGCCGAGCAGGGCGAACAGCTCACCGCGGCCGACGGTCAGGTCGACGCCACGGACGGCGTGGTACGCGGCGGCGCCGGTGCCGTAGTGGCGGTGCAGGTCGGTGACCTCGATCACGCTGTCGCCGGGGCGGGCGGGCTGGCTCTTTTCCATGCCTCGAGCCTTCCGCCGCCGGGGCCTGCCGGGCAGTGCGGGCCGTCATCGGTCCGTGCTGCGGATCCACGGGTCGGCGATGACAAATGTCATGGGGAGGAGTGGGGGAGGAGCACGGGAGAACGTGCGGGAATACGCCGAAGGCCCCCTCGATCCGAGGGGGCCTTCGCTCTGGAGCGGACGACGAGATTCGAACTCGCGACCCTCACCTTGGCAAGGTGATGCTCTACCAACTGAGCTACGTCCGCATGGTCAGACTATTGAGTTGTGCTGTGCTCGCACACTGCGAGCGGACGACGAGATTCGAACTCGCGACCCTCACCTTGGCAAGGTGATGCTCTACCAACTGAGCTACGTCCGCATGGTGCCTGGTGGGCACCTGCCGCCTCTTTGGATCTCTCCGTTGCGGCGACGAGGAATACTCTACAGCATCGTTCGAGGTGGTCGCCCCACCCTTTCGGTCCAGGCGGGCGGGGCGACCTGGGGCGTGCCCCGACGGGGTCAGTTCGCTTCGGCGAACGCCTCGTAGACGTGCTTGGGGATGCGACCGCGGGCCGGGAGTTCCATGCCGCGCGACAGGGCCCAGGCGCGCACGGCGGCCGGGTCCGGGGTGAGCGCGGTGCGGCGGAAGGACTTTCCGGTGCGGCTCTGCCGACGGCCGGCCGCGACGAACGGAGCGAGGGCCTCCCGCAGCTTTTCCGCGTTGTCCACGGACAGGTCGATCTCGTACGACTTCCCGTCGACACCGAAGTGGACGGTTTCCGCTGCGGCACCGCCGTCCAGGTCGTCGGAGAGCGTGACAACTACACGCTGAGCCATGGGTGTCAATCCTCTCGGGCAATTCGGCCGCCGGTTCGCGGAGTGCGCCCGCCGACCTGATGTGCACCCACTCGCGCAAGCGCATACGGGCAGGCCTGGTGGCCCGCCGGATACGCAGCACTTGCCGCGACAGGTGGCCCTATTCTGCACCCGAAGGGGGTCGAAATCGAAGAGTTCGGCATTCTTTTCCGGATATTCACGAGTCTTCGCGGCAGTGCCGGATACCGGAGTGCGGGACGGGAGGATCTGTCCCCAAGTGCCGTATTCGGGTGTTCTTCGGGCAGCGCGGTTGGGGGCTCCGAATCCCGGGAAACGGGGCGGCCCGGGCGGGGGGTGGGGGCGTCGGATCCCTTGTGGCGTAAGGGGCCTGGGTCTACGCGCGTCACCCGCCCCGGCCAGCAATCCTGCCCCGAACGGCCGGTAGTCTGGAGTTCCCCCGCCTCACCGAAGACACCACCGGGAGTGCCAGTGGCACGCGTCGTAGTCGACGTCATGCTCAAGCCGGAGATCCTCGACCCCCAGGGCCAGGCGGTGCAGCGTGCACTGCCCCGTCTCGGATTCACCGGGATCGCCGACGTCCGCCAGGGCAAGCGTTTCGAGCTGGAGCTGGAGGGTCCGGTCGACGACGCCGCGCTCGCCCGTATCCGCGAAGCCGCCGAGACCTTTCTCGCCAACACCGTGATCGAGGACTTCACCGTCCGGGTCGAGGAGGCGGCGAAGTGACCACCCGCGTAGGCGTCGTCACTTTCCCCGGTTCCCTCGACGACCGCGACGCCCAGCGCGCGGTCCGCCTGGCCGGCGCGGAGCCGGTCGCCCTCTGGCACCGTGACAAGGATCTCCACCAGGTCGACGCCGTCGTCCTGCCGGGCGGATTCAGTTACGGCGACTATCTGCGCTGCGGCGCGATCTCCCGCTTCTCGCCGGTGATGGAGACCGTCATCGAGCAGGCCAGGCTCGGAATGCCGGTGCTCGGTATCTGCAACGGCTTCCAGGTGCTGTGCGAATCGCACCTGCTGCCCGGCGCGCTCACCCGGAACGACTCGCTGCACTTCATCTGCCGCGACCAGAAGCTCCGGATCGAGAACGCGGGCACCGCCTGGACCGGGGATTACTCGGTGGGCCAGGAAATCGTCGTCCCGCTCAAGAACGGCGAGGGCCGCTTCGTCGCCGAGGCCCACGTCCTGGACGAGCTGGAGGCCGAGGGCCGGGTCGTGGCCCGGTACCTCGACGTCAACCCGAACGGTTCGTACCGCGACATCGCCGGCATCACCAACGCCGCGGGCAATGTCGTCGGCCTGATGCCGCACCCGGAGCACGCCGTGGAGCCGCTCACCGGTCCGACCACCGAGGGACTGGGCTTCTTCACTTCCGTCCTCAAGCAGCTGGTGAACGCCTGATGAGCCTCGACACCGTCAAGAACGCCGAGCAGACCCCGGATGCCGCCCAGCCGTGGGCCGAACTCGGCCTCAAGCAGGACGAGTACGCGCGCATCCGGGAGATTCTCGGCCGCCGCCCGACCGGCGCCGAACTCGCGATGTACTCGGTCATGTGGTCCGAGCACTGTTCGTACAAGAGCAGCAAGGTCCACCTCAAGCAGTTCGGCGAGAAGAAGCCGGATTCGGACGCGATGCTCGTCGGCATCGGCGAGAACGCCGGTGTGGTCGACGTCGGCCAGGGCTACGCGGTGACCTTCAAGGTCGAGTCGCACAACCACCCGTCGTACATCGAGCCCTACCAGGGCGCGGCCACCGGCATCGGCGGCATCGTGCGCGACATCCTGGCGATGGGCGCCCGCCCGGTCGCCGTGATGGACCCGCTGCGCTTCGGTGCGGCCGACCACCCGGACACCCGGCGCGTGCTGCCCGGCATCGTCGCGGGCATCGGCGGCTACGGCAACTGCCTGGGCCTGCCGAACATCGGCGGCGAGGTCGTCTTCGACTCCTGCTACCAGGGCAACCCGCTGGTCAACGCGCTGTGCGTGGGTGTCATGAAGCACGAGGACATCCACCTCGCGCAGGCCTCCGGCGCCGGCAACAAGGTCATCCTGTACGGGGCCCGCACCGGCGGCGACGGCATCGGCGGCGTCTCGGTGCTGGCCTCCGAGACCTTCGACGACACCAAGCCGACCAAGCGCCCCGCCGTCCAGGTCGGCGACCCGTTCCAGGAGAAGCTCCTGATCGAGTGCACCCTGGAGATCTTCCGGGAGAAGCTCGTCAAGGGCATCCAGGACCTCGGCGGCGCCGGCCTGTCCTGCGCCACCAGCGAGCTGGCCTCGGCCGGCTCCGGCGGCATGCGGATCGACCTCGACACCGTGCACCTGCGCGACCACACGCTCTCGCCGGAGGAGATCCTCATGAGCGAGTCGCAGGAGCGCATGTGCGCGATCGTCGAACCCGACAAGGTCGCCCGCTTCCTGGAGATCTGCGAGAAGTGGGACGTCATCGCCAACGTCATCGGCGAGGTGACCGACGGCGAGCGCCTGGAGATCTTCTGGCACGGTGAGCTCGTGGTGGACGTGCCCCCGCGCACCGTCGCCCACGACGGCCCGGTCTACCAGCGCCCCTACGCCCGCCCGAGCTGGCAGGACGCGCTCCAGGCCGACGCCCCCACCGCCGAGCGGCTGGCCCGCCCGACCACCGGCGAGGGCCTCAAGGCCGACCTGCTCAAGGTCGCGAGCCACCCGAACCAGGCCTCCAAGTCCTGGATCACCGACCAGTACGACCGCTACGTGCTCGGCAACACCGTGCTCTCGCACGGCGAGGACTCGGGCATGATCCGGATCGACGACGAGACCAACCTCGGCGTCTCGGTCGCCACCGACGGCAACGGCCGCTACGCCAAGCTGGACCCGTACACCGGCGCCCAGCTGGCCCTGGTCGAGGCCTACCGCAACGTCGCGGCCGGCGGTGCCAAGCCGCTCGCGATCTCCGACTGCCTCAACTTCGGCTCCCCCGAGGACCCGGACGTGATGTGGCAGTTCGCCGAGGCCACCCGCGGTCTGGCCGACGCCTGCCTGGTGCTCGGCACCCCGGTCACCGGCGGCAACGTCTCGCTGTACAACCAGACCGGCGAGGTCGCCATCCACCCGACCCCCGTGGTCGCGGTGCTCGGCGTCATCGACGACGTCACCCGGCGCACCCCGGTCGCCTTCGCCGAGGAGGGGCAGCTGCTCTACCTGCTCGGCGACACCGCGGACGAGCTCGGCGGCTCGGCCTGGTCGCAGGTCGTCCACGACCACCTCGGCGGCCTGCCGCCCGCGGTGGACCTGGAGCGCGAGCGGCTGCTCGGCGACATCCTGATCGCCGCCTCGCGCGACGGCATGATCGACGCCGCGCACGACCTCTCCGACGGCGGCCTCGGCCAGGCGCTCGTGGAGAGCTGCCTCAAGGGCGGTCACGGCGCCCGGATCGTCGTGCCCGAGGGCACCGACCCGTTCGTCCTGCTGTTCTCGGAGTCGGCCGGCCGCGCCGTCGTGGCGGTGCCGCGCAGCGAGGAGCTCCGCTTCAACGACATGTGCACCGCGCGTGGCCTGCCGGCCACCCGGATCGGTGTCGTGGACGGCGACAGCCTCGACGTCCAGGGGCAGTTCAGCGTCACGCTGGCCGAGTTGAAGGACGCCCACACCGGCGTCATCGAGGCCCTGCTGGCCTGACAGGTCGTTGTCGAGGGACGGATGGTTCGATCGAACCGTCCGTCCCTCGGCGTATCTTGGGCCCCATGCCCGCCAAGTCCCGTACGTACCAACCGCAGAAGGTCCGCGCCGCGCTGGCCGCCCAGACCGGGGCGCTGCGCGCCGCCGTGGCGGGCCTCGGCGACGAACAGCTGGACCTGCCGACCAGGTTGGGGGACTGGCGGGTGCGGGAGCTGCTCGCCCACCTGGCCGTCCAGCTCGACTTCGTCCCCGCGCACCTGGACGATCCGCTCCAGGGTCGCCCGCCGCTCGACCTGCCGGGCTGGGTGGCGGCGGTCGGCACGGTGGCGCCGCTGCTGGACGAGCAGGCCCGGGACCGGGCCTCGGCGGACTTCGGCGGGGACGCGGCCGCCGTCGCGGCGGCCTTCGGGCGGGCCGCCGACGCGCTGACCGATCTGCTGGCGAGGCCCGAAGCCGCCGACCCGGTACGGCGGTTCGAGATCCGGCTCGGCTCGATGACGCTCGCCGACATGCTGGTCACCAGGCTGGTGGAGACCGTCGTGCACGCCGACGACCTGGCCGACGCCCTCGGCACCGCCGCGTTCCCGCACGACCGCCAGGCCCTCGCCGCCGTCACCCGGCTGCTCGCCGACGCGCTGGCCGTCCGGGCCCCCGGCGGCGCGGTCGAGCTGCGGATCCCGCCGTACGCCGTCGTCCAGGCCGTCGAGGGCCCCCGGCACACCCGGGGCACCCCGCCGAACGTGGTCGAGACCGACCCGCTGACCTGGATCCGGCTGGCCACCGGCCGGCTGCCCTGGGCGGCGGCGGTGGCCGACCACCGGGTGTCCGCCTCGGGGGAGCGCAGCGACCTGGGGGCGTACCTGCCGGTGCTGGGGTAGCGGCCCGGGCCGGACACCCCCTCAGCCGGACAGGGCCTAGTGCAGCTGGTCGACCAGGGTCGCGGCGGCCTTGCGCAGGGGTTCGCCGGTGAGGGCCTGGTCCGGCTCGCCGGTGCTGGGGTTCTGGGACAGCATCAGCACGATGTCGCCCTCGCCCTGGTGCGCGATCCGGGCGAGGGCCGCGGTTCCCTTGCTGCCGAGGATCCGGGTCCGGCCGGGGCCCGGCTGCTCGGTGGCGACCTGCTGGAGCTCGGCGACGGACAGCTCCGCGGCGCGCCGGATGCCCGGCAGGAGCATGTTGACGGCCACCCCGGACTGCGGGACGGCGAACAGTTCGAGGTCCAGCCTCGCCGTGCCGACCTGGTAGGCGCAGGTGACGTCGGCGTTCGGCGGAGTGGCCGGGATCGACGGCATGGTCGGCGGGTGGCTCGCGCCGGACGGCCACGGCTGCGGCGGCAGGCCGTCGCCGACGCTGCCCTGCACGGCGTGCCCGTCGTACTCGTGGTCCGGGGTGACGGTGCCGGGGATCCCGGCCGCCTGCAGCGCCTTGCCGAGGTCGAGGCCGAACGGGCAGGTGTCCTGCTTGTCCTGCTGGAGCTTCTCGGCGGTCGAGCGGACGGAGCCGTAGGACAGTGCGCCGGGCCCGGGGACGCCCCCGGTCGAGGACGAGCAGGCGGCGGCGCCGAGGGCGATCCCGGCGGCGGCGAACACGGCGGTGAGCTTTCGGCGGTGGGCAGCGGTCATGGTCGCAGGGTAGGCGCCGGGGGTCCCGGCGGACTGCCGATCAGGTCTCAACTCCGTTCCGAAGCGCGGCGCCGGACGCTCCTCAGGGTACGGCCGGGCCGCTCAGGTAGGTGCCCTCGGCGGAGTACGGCCAGGCGTTCGGCGTGCAGCCCTTGAGGCCGTAGATCTGCTGCATCATCGCGGGTGCTGGCTTGCCCGGGCCGGGGCAGGTCTCGTGGCCGTGGCCGATCCGGTGGCCGACCTCGTGATTGATGATCAGGGCCCGGTACTCGTCCAGCGGCCCGTCGAACTGGGGTGAACCGGTGTTCCAGCGCTTGGAGTTGACGAGCACCTGGTTGCCGACGTTGCAGTTCACCTCGCCGTGGGTGTCCAGGCCGGAGGCGCCGCAGATCTTGTCGACGGTGGCCGGGGAGGCGATCTTCACGGTGAAGTCGTAGGAGCCGCCGGCGACCAGCTGGAAGGCGTTCTTGCGGTCGTTGGTCCAGCCGCGGCGGTCGCCGAGGAAGCCGTGGATCTGCGCGGCGGCGGAGGCGGCGTCGATGCCGATGCCGTCCTCGACCTCCACCCGGTAGCGGCGTACGGTGCCGCGCCCGACCGCCTTGGCGTTGGCGGGGGCGGTGCTGAACGTGCCCGAGCCCTTGGTGGGGCCGGGGTCCGGGGCGGTGGGCGTCGGCGTGGGCGTGGGCGTCGGGGTGTTCACCGGGGTCGGGGTGGGGGTCGCCGACGGGGTGCCGGGTGCCTGTTCGGCGGGCGGGGCGAGCCGGGCCTGGGCGGAGGCGGCGGGGGCCGGGGCGTCCGGGGAGCGGTCCAGGGCGAAGGCCGCGGCGCCCAGCAGCAGCACGGAGGCCACCAATGCCGTGAGCATGCCAGGTCCGATCCGGCGGGATGCCCGGCGACGGCGTCTGCTGCGAGCGTTCTTGGACTGAGTGGCTCGCCGGCGGGCGGATCTGGCTGCGGGCACGCGCCACACCCTGACATGGCGAACGGGTGAATGTCCATATACCCGGTATGCAACCTCAGGGGCCCGTCGTGCGTTGGGCGGCGCTCGTCGGACCGGCGGGCGGCCGATCACCGGGGGGCGGTTGACCCCAGGGCCCCGAATGGCAGACTGCACCCATGGCGATCCACAGGAATCTTCTCGACGGCCCCGAACCGACCCTGCTGCCCGAGGACGAGCAGCCCTACCGGATGCTGGCGGAGGAGTCCGCCTCACCGACCCAGGTGGCCGCGGAGTTCCCGACCTTCTGCCTCGCCTGGGCCATGCTCGCCGACGACGCCTACGCCGCCGGCCGGCACGTCGAGTCGTACGCCTACGCCCGCACCGGCTACCACCGGGGCCTCGACGCGCTGCGCCGCAACGGCTGGAAGGGCCACGGCCCGGTGCCGTGGGAGCACCGCGGCAACCGCGGCTTCCTGCGCTGCCTGGCGGCGCTCGCCCGGGCGGCCGGCGCGATCAAGGAGACCGAGGAGGAGGCCCGCTGCTGGCAGTTCCTCAAGGACAGCAGCGCGGAGGCGTACGCGGAGCTCAAGCAGTCGACCGAGCTGTAGGCACCCCGACGGTGTGACCGTGCCCCCGGTGGACGATCCACCGGGGGCACTCAGCACTCCGGGCGCCGGTCGTGCCGGCCGCCGGCTACTTCAGGCGCTTGCCGGCCGAGCGCAGCTGCTCGGCGGCCTCGCGCACCCGGGCGGCCATGCCGGCCTCGGCCAGCTTGCCCCAGGTGCGGGGGTCGTAGGTGTTCTTCTTGCCGACCTCGCCGTCGACCTTCAGCACGCCGTCGTAGTTGGCGAACATGTGGCCGGCCACCGGGCGGGTGAAGGCGTACTGGGTGTCGGTGTCCAGGTTCATCTTCACGACGCCGTTCTCCAGCGCGGTGGCGATCTCCTCGGTGGTCGAGCCCGAGCCGCCGTGGAAGACGAAGTCGAACGGGTCGGTCCGGCCGTACTGCTTGCCGATCGCGTCCTGCAGCTCGCGCAGCAGCTCCGGCTTGAGCACGACGTTGCCCGGCTTGTACACGCCGTGCACGTTGCCGAAGGAGGCGGCCAGCAGGTAGCGGCCCTTCTCGCCCAGGCCCAGCGCCTCGGCGGTGCGCACCGCGTCGTTGACGGTGGTGTACAGCTCGTCGTTGATCTCGTGGGTGACGCCGTCCTCCTCGCCGCCGGTCGGGGTGATCTCGACCTCAAGGATGATCTTGGCGGCGGCGGCCTGGGCCAGCAGCTCCTGGGCGATCTCCAGGTTGTCGGCGAGGGTCTCGGCCGAGCCGTCCCACATGTGCGACTGGAACAGCGGGTTCTGGCCCTTGGCCACGCGCTCGGCGGAGACCGCCAGCAGCGGGCGGACGTAGCCGTCCAGCTTGTCCTTCGGGCAGTGGTCGGTGTGCAGCGCGACGGTGATGTCGTACTTGGCGGCGACGATGTGGGCGAACTCGGCGAGCGCGACCGCGCCGGTGACCATGTCCTTGCTGTGCTGGCCGCCCAGGAACTCCGCGCCACCGGTCGAGATCTGGATGATGCCGTCGCTCTCGGCCTCGGCGAAACCGCGCAGCGCGGCGTGCAGGGTCTGCGACGAAGTGACGTTGATGGCCGGGTAGGCGAACTTGCCCGCCTTGGCCCGGTCCAGCATCTCGTTGTAGACCTCGGGAGTTGCGATGGGCATGCGATCCGCTCCTGTCGGGTTGCGGCGTACGGACGGTGCTGTCCGACGCTGTGTACGCCTTCGTGACGACTCCGTGCCGGCCCGCCGACGCGCGGCGCTGCGGTGTGGCTCTCCGGCACCAAGGTTCGAGGCGACCTCCGCGGTACGGCCATGAGGGTGGTGGGCCGCTGCGGACCGGACGCCGGTGTCATCTTCCCAGACTCGTGCCCGCAGGTCAGCAGGAGCCCGTCTGTCGGGACGGCGTACCGGACGGCTCGGCCGGAACTCGTCGGCGGTTCCGCGCCCACCGGGCCGGTCCGCGCTCCCGGTCGGTGCTCCCGGTCGGTGCGCCTGGTCGGTGCTCCCGGTCCGGGGCCTCGGCCGGACGTCACCGGAAAGGTACGCCCGCTATCCTGCGCCCGTGGACTACAACCAGTTGGCCGTCAACGTGCTCGACGCCAAATCCCTGATCTCGTCCCTCGGCGCCATCGGGCTGATCGCGATCATCTTCGCGGAGACCGGCCTGCTGGTCGGCTTCTTCTTCCCGGGTGACTCGCTGCTGATCCTGGCGGGCGTGGCCGCGTCGAACGCGGCCTCCTCGGTGCTCGGCGACGGTGCGAAGCTGCCGATCGCCGTGCTGCTCGTGGGCTGCCCGATCGCGGCGATCGCCGGTGCCCAGCTGGGGCACCTGATCGGTGTCAAGGTCGGACCGAGGATGTTCGACAAGCCCGATTCGAAGATCTTCCGCCGCGAGTACGTGGTGAAGGCGGAGGAGTACTTCAACAAGTTCGGCTCGGGCAAGGCCGTGGTGCTGGCCCGCTTCATGCCGATCATCCGGACCTTCCTGAACCCGGTGGCCGGCACCCTGGAGATGCCCGCGAAGACCTTCTTCGTGTGGAACGTCGTCGGCGGCGTGCTCTGGACCGAGTCCATGCTGCTGATCGGCTACTTCTTCGGCGACGCGCTCGCCCCGGTGATCGACAAGTACCTGATTCCGGCCGTGCTGCTGATCGTGCTGCTGTCGGTCTCGCCGATCCTGGTCGAGGTCGTGCGGGAGCGCCGCAAGAAGAAGGCCGGCATCGTCGAGGCCCCGGCCGGCGACGCGGTGCAGAGCGGCAGCGGGCGGCACCGCCGCGGCTGAGGCTGCACGGCGTACGGCTCAGCCGCGGCGTACGGCTGCCGGCGTACGGCTTCACGGCTTCACGGTGTAGTGACGGAGGGCCGGGCCCCGTTCCACGTGGTTTCACGTGAAACAGGGCCCGGCCCTCGGTGTTGCTCGGGGTGCCCGTACGGGTCAGAGACCCAGGTCGTCCAGGTCGTACGCGGTCACGTACTCCAGGCCCTGCTCCGCGATCGCGGCCGCGCCACCGCGCTCGACGATCACCGCGACGCCGACCACCTCGGCGCCCGCCTCGCGCAGCGCCTCGACGGCGGTCAGCACCGAGCCACCGGTGGTGGAGGTGTCCTCGACCGCCAGCACCCGGCGGCCCTTCACCTCGGGGCCCTCGATCCGGCGCTGCAGGCCGTGCGCCTTGCCCGCCTTGCGGACCACGAAGGCGTCCAGCTTCTGCCCGCGCGCGGCGGCGGCGTGCAGCATCGAGGCCGCCACCGGGTCGGCGCCCAGGGTCAGGCCGCCGACGGCGTCGTACTCCAGGTGGGAGGTCGCGTCCAGCATCACCCGGCCGACCAGCGGGGCGGCCTCGCCGTCCAGCGTGATCCGGCGCAGGTCGACGTAGTAGTCGGCCTCCTTGCCGGAGGAAAGGGTGACCTTGCCGTGCACGACGGCCTTGTCCTTGATCTGTGCCAGCAGGGCGTCGCGGTCGTTGCTCATGAGCGTTCAGTCTAGGCCCTGACGGCCTTCGGGGCGCTCGCGGCTAGCGCCGGCGCAGCGCCCTGACCAGCACCACGGCGCCGCCCAGCAGGGCCACCGAGCCGCCGATCACCCACGGCACCGCACTGCGGCCGCCCGCGCCCGGCACCACGATGCCTCCGGCCTCGCCGCCCCAGCGGGACGCCGCCCGGGCCCGCGCGCTGCGGGCCGGCAGCGCCGGGGCGTACCGGCCGCGCGGCGGGGCGTGGTCCACCTCCTCGGCCGAACGGCCGACGATGCTGCGGCGGACCGGGCCGGAGAGCTCCGGCTCGTCCTCGTAGGCGAAGAGCGGCTCGACCGGGAGCTCCTCGGCGACCCCGTCCTGCGGGCCGCCGGTCCCGGCCTCGGCGGCGTCGCCGTCGCCGCGCTCGTCGATGTCGTCCTCGCCGTCGTTGTCGTCGTCGTCGGCGGAGCCGGTGGGGAGGCCGAAACGCTCGGCATCGGCGTCGGAGAAGGCGATCAGGTCGGAGAGGTCGTCGTCCAGGTCGTCGCCGGGCTGGTCCTGGCGGTCCTCGATGAACACCACCTCGGCGTCCGTCCCGGTGTCCGTCCCGTCGTCCGTCCCGGCGTCGGCCTCGTCCGAGGGCTCCGACCCGGCCTCGTCCGCGGCCTCGTCGGCGAGCTCCTCGTCGCCCTCGGCCGGGGCGTCCGGGGAGGTGAGCGCGAGGGCGAAGCGCTCCAGCAGACGGCGGCCGACGGCGTCGAGGGTCTCGGCGTCGAACTCGGTCAGCCGGCCGGTGGCGCTCAGGTCGCCGGTGAAGCGGACCGTCGCGGTGCCGTCCTCGGCGCCCTCCGCGACGCTCACCCGTACGGTGGCGGTCGCCTCGCCGCTGCCCCGGGCCTCCTCGCCCTCGGCCAGCACGGTCAGCACACCGCCCCGGCCCTCGATCAGCGACAGCACGCCCTTGTAGGTGATCGTGGAGCCGCCGATCCGCAGTTTCAGCCGCCCGCCGATCTCCTCGGCCGGCCCGGCCCCGACCGCCGCCGGCTCGGTGCTCAGGCCCGGCACGCTCCGCGCCAGCAGCGCCGGATCCTGCAAGGCCTGCCGCACCAGCTCTGCGGACATCGGGACGACAACCTCATGCTCCATGCCACGGAGCCTACCGACTGGGCCCCGCCCGGTCCCCACCCACCACCGCCCGACTTTCCCCGGCCCACCCCCGCCCGCCCGGGCTCCGGGGCGTGTCCCGCACCCGCCCGCCCGGTCGGCCCGTCCTCTCCCGGCCAGGGGCCCCGGAGCCGCTTCGTGCGCGGCTCGGTGCACCGCTCGGGCCGTGGGCAGACCGGCGCACCGCCGAGGTCGGCCGCCGGGTCAGCGTGGTGCCAGCAGGGTGAGGGGGGCCGGGGGGTGGGTTGGGCGGAGGGCGGTGAGGCGGGTGGTCGAGGTGCGGAGGGTGTCGGGGGTGAGGGCCCGGGGTGGTGGGGCGTCGGGGGCGAGGGTGAGCGGGGGCGGGGTGGCGGCGGCGAGCAGGAAGTCCTGGGCGGCGTCCGGCGGGCCCGGGCGGCAGTCGGCGGTGGCGCTGCCGTCGACCGCGTACGGGGCGGTCCGCAGCCCGACCGCGCGGAGGCCGGACTCGATCTGCCAGAGGCTGTCCCCGCCGTTCCCGCCGTTCCCGCCGTCCCCGCCGGCGCGGACGGCGAGCCGGCCGCCGGGGGCCAGCAGCCGGGCGGCGAGGCCGTAGAACTCCTGGGAGTGGAACTTGACCGGGCCGCCGTCCGAGGGGGCGGGCAGGTCGGCGAGCACCACGTCGTACTCCTCGTCGGGTGCGCCGCGCAGCCAGGCCAGCGGGTCGGCGGCGGTGGTGCGGACCCTGGGGTCGTCCAGGGAGTGGCCGTCGAGGGCGGCGAGGCCGGGGTCGGTGCGGGCGAGCCGGGGGAGGGCCGGGTCGGCGTCGACGAGGCGGACGGAGCGGACGCCGCGGTGCCGCAGCACCTCCCGCAGGGCGAGGCCGTCGCCGCCGCCGAGCAGCAGGACCCGGGCGTCGGGGCCGGCGGCCATGGCCGGGTGGACGAGGCCTTCGCTGCCCCGGTACTCGTCGGGCCCGCAGACCGCGAGCCGTCCGTCGAGGTAGAGCCGGAGCGGGCCCTCGGCGGGGCCGGTGAGCACGATCTCCTGGTACCGGCTGCGGGTGGCGTAGCGGACCTGGTCGCCGTAGAGGGCGTGCCGGGCGGCGCGTTCGATCGGGTCGGAGCCGACGGCGGCCGCGGCGAGCAGGGCGAGGACGAGGGCGCAGCCGGCCCAGAGCAGCCGTCGTATCCGGGGGGCGGGTTCCTCGCGGAAGAGCCAGAGCACCACGGCGGCCCCGGCGACGGCGTTGACCGCCCCGGTGAGCAGGGCGCCGTCGCCGGGGCCGAGCAGGGGGAGGATCAGGAACGGGAAGGCGAGGCCGCCGATCAGCGCGCCCACGTAGTCGGCGGCGAAGAGGTCGGCGACGGCGCGTCCGGCGTCCTCGCGCCGGATGCGTTGGATGAGGGTCATCAGCAGCGGGATCTCGGCGCCGATGAGGATGCCGATGAGGCACGTGAGGATGACCATCGCGGCCTGGTAGCGGCCGATCCAGGCCCAGCAGGAGTACAGGGCGAGGACGGAGAGCCCGCCGGTGAGGGCGAGGGCGCACTCGACGAGGGCGAAGGCGGTCGCGGGCCGGCGGGTGAGCCGTTTGGCGAGCAGGGAGCCGAGGCCCATCGCGAAGACCATGACGGAGAGCACCACGGAGGTCTGGGTGACGGTGTCCCCGAGCAGGTAGTCGCCGAGCGCCACGAGTTCGAGTTCGTAGACGAGTCCGCAGGCCGCGCAGACGAACGCGGCCAGCAGGACGGTCAGCCGGGCGAGCCGGGGGCGGGAGCGCAGCCGGGAGCGACGGCGGGCGGGCAGGGGGATGAGGCTTCGCCCGGGCCGGGGTGGGGTGCCGTCGTCGAGGTCCACTCGCGGGCGTGCGGGCGGACCGGCCGGATGGTTGATCACGAACAAACGCTAGGGGACGTGCGGGACGGATCGCTGCGCCCATCCGACGGACAGCGGGAGCCCTCGGATTGACGAATCGTTCCTGCGTACGATTCATAGGCCTGTGCCGGGTGGCATATGACCGGTTCGGTGCTGCCGGACGGGCTGCTGGTGCCCGGCGGGTGGGCTGTCACGGCCCCGGCACCACCAGCGAGGAACGGGTGCAGACCAGCTGCCCCTCCTGCGGGTAGGCGTGCCAGGTCCGCCAGAGCAGCCGGTCGGTGCCGCCCTGGGTGACCAGGGCGGTGAAGGCGCTCGGGTCGCCCGGGAAGACCCCGGCGAGGCCGCGCGGGTGCCCCTCGACCAGGGCCAGCAGCTCCTGGGCGCGGGCCGCGAAGTCGTGCGGGGGCAGGGCCTCGATGCGGGCGGCGAACTCGTACTCCCAGCCGCCGACCTGCTTGGCCACCCGGGCCGGCAGCGGGGTGCGGCGGCCGGGCATGCAGGCGACGGTCTCCAGGCAGTCTCCGGGGCCGGCCGAGATCACCACCTGGTGCGAGGCGCCCAGCAGCCGCAGCTGGAGGGTGCCGGGGGTTCCGGGGGTTCCGGGGCGGCCGCCGTCGAGTCTCAGGTCGCGGACGGCGAGAGCGGGCAGCGGGTCGCCGCCGAGGCACCAGGCCAGGTCACCGGCGCGGGTGTCCGTGTAGGAGGTCTGCAGTGTGGTGAGCATGCTCGGCTCCGCGTTTCAGCTCCGTGCGCGCCCGCCGAGCAGCAGCGAGTAGGCCTAGGCGATGGCGAGGCTGTTCGTGGCTGTGCGGCCCTGGGCGCGGCCGACCGTGGAAGGAAGGATTCCGGCTGGAGATTCAGCAGCAGAGAAGCATGAATACGCCGGGTCCGTCGGTGATTTACCCATCTTTGTCAAGCATTCACCGTTTCGAGCACACCTGCTTCCCGGCTCTGATCGACCCGGTGTGCGACTCTGCACAGCGCGCGCCCCTGTCACCGGCCTGTGCGCCGTGTGCGCCGGTCGTGCGCTCTTCGCGCGCATCATGCGCCGCCGCCCGCCCCACGCGGGGTGCGGGCGGGTCTCCGGGCGTGCCCGACAGGCCGTGAGGCCTGCCTGACGGGCAGCAAAGGAGCATGCCACTCAGGGGAGTTGGGGGTCGAATCAGCACATCCGGCGGGCCAGAATTGGTCCCTCTCCAAGGGGGCGCGCAAAACGAAACGCGCGCCCCACGCGCGCAACGGGCCCCCGGAACCCTCCGCTCCCTTTGCAGAAACCGCTCTCCGTCGGGCTAGGCGGCGCCGCGCGGACCGGACGGGGCTGCCGAGCGGAGCTGTCGGCGGATCAACTCATGTGTGAGCAGGGCATGTTCGTCACGAGCGGCGGCCGCGGGGCGCGATCTGGCGCGGGACCGGACAGCAGCAGGGGCGGGAACGGGGGCGGAAGGGTATTCCGCCCCCCGGCATTCCGCACTTCGTGATCGGCTTCGTGATCGGTGAGGACGTCGGCGGGCTTCTTCCGGTTCTTCCGGATTCCGCACGGCACCGAATTCGCCGCCGACGTCGACCGGCGGTCGCTCAGGTCGCTCAGAGCCGCCGCAGGCGGTCGACGGCCTCCTGGAGGACCTCGTCCTTCTTGCAGAAGGTGAACCGGACCAGGCTGCGCCCGGCGTCCGGGTCGTCGTAGAAGACGGCGTTGGGGATGGCGACGACGCCGCAGCGCTCCGGGAGGGCGCGGCAGAAGTCGATGCCGTCCTTCTCGCCGAGCGGGGTGATGTCGGTGGTGACGAAGTACGTGCCCTCGGGGGTGAAGGCGCGGAAGCCGGCCGCGGTGAGGCCGTCGAGCAGGAGGTCGCGCTTGCGGCGCAGGTCGGTGCGCAGGGTGTCGAAGTAGCCGTCGGGCAGGCGCAGGGCCTCGGCGACGGCGTACTGGAAGGGGCCGGCGCTGACGTAGGTGAGGTACTGCTTGGCGGTGCGCACGGCGGCGACCAGGGCGGGGCTCGCGGTGACCCAGCCGACCTTCCAGCCGGTGAAGGAGAAGGTCTTGCCGGCCGAGGAGATGGTGACGGTGCGCTCGCGCATGCCGGGGAGGGCGGCGAGGGGGTGGTGGGTGGCGCCGAAGACCAGGTGCTCGTAGACCTCGTCGGTGATCACCAGGAGGTCGTGCTCGATCGCGAGGGCGGCGATGCCGGCCAGCTCCTCGGCGGTGAGGACGGTGCCGGTCGGGTTGTGCGGGGTGTTGATCAGCAGCAGCCGGGTGCGCGGGTTGATCAGGGCGCGCAGTTCGTCCAGGTCGGGGCGGAAGTGCGGGGCCCGGAGGGTGAGCGGGCGGCGGACGGCTCCGGCCATGGCGATGCAGGCGGCGTAGGAGTCGTAGAAGGGTTCGAGGGCGATCACCTCGTCGCCGGGCTCCAGCAGGGCGAGCAGGGCGGCGGCGATGGCCTCGGTGGCGCCGGCGGTGACCAGGACCTCGGTGTCGGGGTCGTACGCGAGGCCGTGGAAGCGCTGCTGGTGCTCGGCGACGGCGGTGCGCAGCTCGGGGATGCCGGGGCCGGGCGGGTACTGGTTGCCGTGGCCCTCGCGCAGGGCCCGGACGGCCGCCTCGCGGACCTCCTCGGGCCCGTCGGTGTCGGGGAAGCCCTGGCCGAGGTTGATCGAGCCGGTGGCCGTGGCCAGGGCGGACATCTCGGCGAAGATCGTCGTCCCCATCCCGGCAAGTCGGCGGTTCAGCAGCGGCCTGGTACCCATCGGTGGCTCCTCACGGCTCGTCGTCAGGGCCATCCTGGGGCAGTCGGGGGCCGGGGACAAGGACGGCCCGGCGGCCGGGAGGGCGCGGGGAGGGTACGGGAACGGCCCGGCCCCCGGCGTCTGCCGGGGGGCCGGGCCGCAGGGGTGCGTGCCAGGGCCTCGATCAGGCCTCCTCGCCGCCCTCGCTGTCGCCGTCCTCGCCCTCGATCTCGTTCTGCAGGCCGAGGCGCTCGACGATCCACTGCTCGAAGCCGACCGCGGCCTGGGTCCAGTTCGCGGTGGTGGTGACGAAGTAGTCCAGGTTGACGCCGTTGCCGACGATCATCTGGACCTCGCCGATCAGGCGGACCACGCCGTCCTCGTGGGTGTGGGTGTACACCTTGGGCCAGAGGGTCTCGCGGTTCCACTCGTCGATCAGGTCGAGGATCTCGCCCTTCTTCTCCAGCGGGTACGCGCGGTCGTAGAAGGCACGGACCGCGAAGAGCTCCTTCTGCTCGCCGCGGAACATGTAGTAGACGCGGAAACCCTCCCAGGGGGCGGTGAGGTCGCCCTCCTCGTCCACGACGTGCTTGAGCTGCATCTGGTCGAGCAGCTGGGCGACCAGGGCCTGGTCCGGGACGACGATCGGCGGAGGGCCGGCCGGTCGGCCACCCTGGCCACCGGGCTGGCCGCCCTGGGGCACGCCGAACGACGGGATGGACGACGGGTCGATGCTCATGGGGGGTCCCTCTTCCTCAGTGCACGTGGTGGCCGGCAATGAGAGGCCGCCCTTTCCACCTCCCATCCTGCCTCATCCGGGGCTCCGCTCACAGGGGCGGCGGGGGCGCGTCGATCTTCGCCCCGGGGGGTCCGGGGGCCTCCGTCACGCACGGTGCCCGGGGTGCGGCGGCCCCGTCGCACGCCCGGCGCGCGCGTGAGCCAAGTCACGCGCCCGGCGCCCGGGTTCGCCTGCCGTGCGGGCCGGATGCGGTTAGCGTGCGACGGAACTGGCCCGGGGTAAAGGCCTTTCCTCCCGGGCGAGTTGAGACGTTTTGGACCGAAGGGGGGAACGGGGATGGAGCGTACGGTGACGGGGGAGGGTGCCTCGCTCGGGGCGTTGCTGCGGAACATCCGGCTGGACCGGGGGATGACGCAGGAGCAGTTGGGGGAGGCGTCGGGGCTGAGCGTGCGGTCGATCCGCGACCTGGAGCGGGGGGTGTCCTGCCCGCGGGTGTCCACCCTGCGGCTGCTCACCCAGACCTGGAGCCTCCCGGAGTCCCAGGGCGCCGAGCTGCACCGGATGGCCCGTGCCTGGCGGGACCGCACGCGGCGGGAGCAGCGGGCCCCGGGGACCGAGCGGGTGCCAGGGTACTGAGCGGGTGCCTGGCGGCCGTCCCCTCGCGCGGGCGAGGGGACGGCCGTGGGCCGGCGGTGCCGGTGACGGGCGGGGCCGGCGGTTACTTCTCCAGCGGGCCCCGGCTGCGGACCGTGAGCCGGTCGCCCTCCTCGTCCCGCTCGACCAGGACGGTGTCCCCGTCGTGCACCTGGCCGGAGAGGATCGCCCGGGCGAGCTGGTCGCCGATCGCGGACTGCACCAGCCGGCGCAGCGGGCGGGCGCCGTACGCCGGGTCGTACCCGGTGAGCGCCAGCCAGTCGCGGGCCGCCGCGGAGACCTCCAGGGTGAGCCGCCGCTCGCGCAGCCGCTCGGCGAGGCGGGCGACCTGGAGGTCGACGATCCGGCTGAGCTCGGCGGTGCCCAGCGGGTCGAAGACCACGATGTCGTCCAGCCGGTTGAGGAACTCCGGCTTGAACGCGGCCCGGACGGCGTCCAGCACCAGGGCCTTCTTCCGGTCCTCCGGGGTGGTCGGGTCGACGAGGTGGTGCGAGCCCAGGTTGGAGGTGAGGATCAGGATCGCGTTGCGGAAGTCCACCGTGCGGCCCTGGCCGTCGGTGAGCCGGCCGTCGTCCAGCACCTGGAGCAGCACGTCGAAGACCTCGGGGTGGGCCTTCTCCACCTCGTCCAGCAGCACCACGCTGTACGGGCGGCGGCGGACCGCCTCGGTGAGCTGGCCGCCCTCCTCGTAGCCGACGTACCCGGGCGGGGCGCCGACCAGGCGGGAGACCGAGTGCTTCTCGCCGTACTCGCTCATGTCGATCCGGACCATCGCCCGCTCGTCGTCGAAGAGGAAGTCGGCCAGGGCCTTGGCGAGTTCGGTCTTGCCGACGCCCGTCGGGCCGAGGAACAGGAAGGAGCCGGTCGGGCGGTCCGGGTCGGCGATGCCCGAGCGGGTGCGCCGCACCGCGTCGGAGACGGCCTGCACCGCCTCCGCCTGGCCGATCAGGCGCCGGCCCAACTCCTCCTCCATGCGCAGGAGTTTGGCGCTCTCGCCCTCCAGCAGCCGGCCGGCCGGGATGCCCGTCCAGGAGGCGACCACGTCGGCCACGTCGTCCGGGCCGACCTCCTCCTTCACCATCGAGGCGGAGGCGTCCTGGTCCGCGGCGCGCTCCTGGGCCTCGGTGAGCTCGGTCTCGGCGGCCGGGATCTCGGCGTACATCAGCTTGGACGCCCGCTCGAAGTCCCCGTCGCGCTGGGCCCGTTCGAGCGCGCCGTGCAGGCCCTCCAGCCGCTCCTTGAGCTCGCCGACCCGGTTGAGGCTCTTCTTCTCCTGCTCCCAGCGCGCCGTCAGCACGCTCAACTGCTCGTTCTTGTCGGCGAGATCGCGCCGCAGCCGGGCGAGGCGGTCGACCGAGGCCGGGTCCGACTCCTTCTCCAGGGCCAGCTCCTCCATCCGCAACCGGTCGACGGAGCGCTGGAGTTCGTCGATCTCGACCGGGGAGGAGTCGATCTCCATCCGGAGCCGGGAGGCCGCCTCGTCGACCAGGTCGATCGCCTTGTCGGGCAGGAAGCGGGAGGTGATGTAGCGGTTGGACAGGGTGGCCGCGGCGACCAGGGCGGCGTCCGAGATCTGCACCTTGTGGTGCGCCTCGTACCGGCCCTTGAGGCCGCGCAGGATGGCGATCGAGTCCTCGACGCTGGGCTCGCCGACCAGCACCTGCTGGAAGCGGCGCTCCAGGGCCGGGTCCTTCTCGATCCGCTCGCGGTACTCGTCCAGCGTGGTGGCGCCGACCATCCGCAGCTCGCCGCGGGCCAGCATCGGCTTGAGCATGTTGCCCGCGTCCATCGCGGAGTCGCCGCCGGCGCCCGCGCCGACCATGGTGTGCAGCTCGTCGATGAACGTGACGACCTGGCCGTCGGAGGACTTGATGTCGTTCAGGACGGCCTTCAAGCGCTCCTCGAACTCGCCGCGGAACTTGGCGCCGGCCACCATCGCGCTGAGGTCCAGCGAGACCAGCCGCTTGCCGCGCAGCGACTCCGGTACGTCACCGGCCACGATCCGCTGGGCCAGGCCCTCGACCACGGCCGTCTTGCCCACGCCGGGCTCGCCGATCAGCACCGGGTTGTTCTTCGTCCGGCGGGAGAGCACCTGGACCACCCGGCGGATCTCGTGGTCCCGGCCGATCACCGGGTCGAGCTTGCCGTCCCGGGCGGCCTGGGTGAGGTCGGTGCCGTACTTCTCCAGGGCCTTGTAGGTGCCCTCCGGATCCGGCGACGTCACCCGGCCGCTGCCGCGGACGTCCTTGAAGGCGGCGAGCAGCGCCTTGGGCGTCGCTCCCTGCTGCGCCAGCAGCTCGGCGACCGCCCCGCCCTCGGCGGCCAGGCCGACCAGCAGGTGCTCGGTGGAGACGTACTGGTCGTCCAGGTCGTCCGCGCGCCGGCCGGCCTCGGTGAGCACGGCCAGGGTGTCCCGGGCCAGCTGCGGGGCGGAGACCGTCGAGCCCGTCGCGCTGGGCAGCGCCATCAGCTGGCGGCGCGCCTCGGCGTCGATCCGGGCGGGGGCCGCCCCGACCGCCTCCAGCAGGGGCCGGGCGATGCCCTCGGGCTGCTCCAGCAGCGCGATCAGGATGTGCACCGGCCTGACGTCCGGATTGCCTGCGCCGCCCGCCTGCCGGATCGCGGCGGACAGGGCGTCCTGGGTCTTGGTGGTGAACTTGCTCGCGTCCACTGCTGGGGGATCCTCCCTCGTCGTCCTTCACTGCTGCTGGATACAGCATGCACTAAGTTGAGTGTACTCCGCTCAACTTTTGGGCGAAGGCTTCTCGCGGTGCCTGGGCCTGTGGGCCAAGGCGCTCAGCCCCTCCGCCGCAGGTGCTGGCGGACGCTCCGCCGGGTCAGGCCCAGCAGCTCCCGGGCCGGCCCGCCCGGCCGCTGCCCGGCCGGCCACACCGCGCGCAGCGGCCGCCGCAGGTCCAGCTCCTCCGCCAGCGGCACCTCGACCAGCCGCCGGGTGGCCAGCTCCTCCACCACCGCCAGCTCGCTCAGGCAGACCGGCCCCGCCCCGGTCATCGCCGCCCCCTTCAACGCCGTGGACGAGGCCAGCTCCATCCGGGGCTGCACGGCGCCCCCGTACGGTGCCAGCGCCGCCTCCAGCACCTCCCGGGTGCCCGAGCCGGGCTCGCGCAGCACCAGCGGGGTGGCCGCGAGCTCCGCCCCGGTCAGCGGGGTGCGGCGGCGGGCCCAGCGGTGGCCGGGGGCCACCACGACCACCAGCCGGTCCGCCGCCACCACCGCGCCGGCCAGTCCGGGCGGGGTGGTCGGACCCTCGACGAAGCCGAGGTCGGCGTCCCCGGCCAGCACGTGCCCGGCGACCTCCGCCGAGTTCGCCGTCCGCAGCGTCACCGCCGTCCCCGGACTGGCCTCGGACAGCGCCAGCAGCCAGCCCGGCATCAGGTACTCGGCGACGGTCAGACTGGCCACCACCCGCAGCTTGGCGTCCCGCCGTTCGCGCAGCGCGTCGATCCCGGCGTCCAGCGCCTGCGCCGCCTCCACCACCTGGCGGGCCCACTCGACCACCAGCCGGCCCGCCTCGGTCGGCCGGCTGCCCCGGGGCGAGCGCTCCAGCAGCGGGACGCCGATCTGCCGCTCCATGCCCTTGATCCGGGCGCTCGCGGTCGGCTGGCTCACGCCCAGCTCGGCCGCGGCCCGGCCGACGCTGCCCAGCCGGGCCACCGCGAGCAGCAGTTCCAGGGCGCCCAGTTCGGGGACGTGCGGAGAGAGGGGCATAGATTCAGGCTATGCCCTCATAGAACCCGCGGCGCTACCGGCGGCCGGGCCGCTCGGCGACGGTGGAACCATGTCCACCTCGGCCGATGTCCGCCCGCTCACCAGCCCCGCCGCTCCTGCCCGCTCCTCCGAGCAGCCCCGGCCGTCCCGTCCCCTCCGCCCTTCCGGGCCCACCCGCGACTCCCACGGCCCCCACGGCTCCCGGTTCTCCCAGCTCTCTCGGCTCTCCCGCCTCGACCTGGCCCAGCTCGGCCCCAACTGGTACGCCGCCGTGATGGGCACCGCGATCGTGGCCAACGGCGCCGCCGCCCTGCCGGTCCACCTCCCCGGGCTGATCGGCTTCGGCGAGGTGATGTGGGCGCTCGGCGCGACGGCCCTGGTGCTGCTGGCCGGCGCCCGCCTGGTGCACCTCACCCGGCACCGCGAGGCGGCCCGCGCCCAGCTGCTGGACAACCCGGCCACCGCCGTCTTCTACGGCTGCCCGCCGATGGCCCTGCTGGCGGTCGGCCTCGGCACCCTGCTGCTCGGCTCCCGGGTCATCGGCACCGGGCCCGCCGTCGCCCTGGACGCCGTGCTGTGGGGCGTCGGCACGCTCTACGCGCTGACCGTCGCGGCCGGCATCCCGTACCTGATGATCACCCGGCACCGGGTGTCCGCCTTGGAGGCCAACCCGACCTGGCTGCTGCCCGTGGTCGCCCCGCTGGTCGCCTCCGCCTGCGGCCCGGCCCTCGTCCCCCACCTGCCCGCCGGAACGCCGCAGGAGGCCATGCTGTACGGCTGCTGGGCGCTGTTCGGGATCGGCCTGCTGGCCACCCTGGTGCTGCTGCCCGTGGTCTTCACCGGCCTGTTCCACAGCAAGCTGCCCACCCTGGTGCTCACCCCCGCGCTGTTCCTGGTGCTCGGCCCGCTCGGCCAGTCCGTCACCGCGATCCACCAGCTCGCCGACGCGGCCCGCCCGGTGCTGCCCGCGCTGGCGCCCGTCCTGCTGCCGCTGGCCGAGCTGTACGGGGTCGCCGTGATCGGCGTCGCGATGCTCTGGCTGGCCGTCGCGCTGACCGCCAACCTGCGCGCCCGGCGGGCCGGGATGCCGTTCGCGATGACGTGGTGGGCGTTCACCTTCCCGGTCGGCACCTGCGTCACCGGCGCCGCCGCGCTCGCCCGGCACACCGGCTTCGGCGGCTTCACCGGGCTCTCCGTCGGGCTCTACCTGCTGCTCGGCACCGCCTGGGTGCTCGCCGCGACCGGCACGGCCACCGGGCTGCTGCGCGGACGGCTGCTGGCGCGCTGAGCCGGGGCGGCGGTGCGGGCTGAGCTGCGACGACCCGCACCGCGGCCGCCGTACTCAGGAGCACGCCGCCGTTGCAGGAACGCGCACCTGCACGATGGCGGTGCCCGGCCGACCGCCGCGCGCCGCCCGTACCCCCCGCTGGCCTCGGCCTTTACCGGAATCCCCGCCCCCGCCCGCGGCCCCGCGCCCGCTGCGGGATGCAGATAACTGCAATTGCGCGAACCTGCACTCGGGCGGCACTTGTTCACCGGCCGTCACACTGTGAAGGTGGAGGTACGCCAGGTCGTCCGGGCACCGCAGTCCGATGGTGGCGACCAGCTCTTCAGAACTGACCACGCGGGCAACGTCCCGCACGCGTGGAACGGGGGGGAAGAGCCCCGGCCGGGATCCATGTGTGGTGATGGAGCCCGAACCGGTACCGGCGAGGCGTTGCTGCTCCGCCTCGACGGAATCGCCCTGACCTGGCGTACCGATGGCGGCCCCCGGGACCCCGTGTGCGACGGCACCCGGACCCGGGGGCCCGCCGTCCGACCGGTAGCGTGAGACGCCCGGCCACCGGTGCCCGCGGACCGCGCAACCCGCGGCCCCGCGCGTACGGACGGGGACAGCAAGGGGAGAGGCGTCCGGCAGGGAGAGTACGACGTGACGGCGGAACCGGCGGTCGCGCCGCACCAGGCGGTACCCGAGGGCGAGGAGCCCGACGAGGCCGCCCGACAGCTCTACCTCGCGGTCATCGCCGAAGGCGGCCGCATCCCGTTCGCCGACGTCACCGACGCCGACCGGGCCGCGCTGCGGCAGCTCCTCGACATCGGCCTGGTCATGGTCAACCGGATGGACCGCTGCTACACCGCCGTCAGCCCGCGCTCCGTAAGCGACCGGGTCGGCGCCGAACTCCGCAGCGAGGCAACCCGGTTGCTGGTCCGCGCCGAGAACCTCCCCGGCGCCCTCGACGGCCTCACCCGCGCCTACGACGCGATGCCCCGTCCGTCCGGCACCTCCGGCGGCGCGGTCTACGTCGAGGGCCACGTCCACATCCGCCAGCGGATCTCCCAACTGGTCTCCGACTGCCGCTCCGAGGTCCTCACCGCCCAACCCGGCCACCGCCCCGCCGACACCCTCCAGGTCGCCCTCGCCCAGGACGTCCAACTCCTCCAGCGCGGCTGCTCCCTGCGCACCGTCTACCAGCCCGTCGCCCTCGTCGAACCGGCCGCCCTCGCCTACGCCGAGAAGGTCACCCGGCACGGCTCGCAGATCCGCGTCCTCGACGAACCCTTCCAACGCCTGATCGTCTTCGACCGCAGCGTCGCCGTCATCTCCGCCAACGACGACAACAGCACCGCCGCGTTCATCAGCGACCCGGCCACCCTCGCCTTCCTGATCGGCGGCTTCGAACGCGACTGGGCCCGCGCCGACACCGCCGAGGCCGCCGCCGCCCTCGGCCAGGGCCCCGCCCGCACCATCCCCGAGCGGGTCGGCCGACTGCTCGCCCGCGGCCTCACCCAGCGCGCCGTCGCCACCCGGCTCGGCCTCAGCGAACGCACCGTCGCCGGCCACATCTCCCGCCTGCGCGACCGGTACGGAGCCCAGACCCTCTTCCAGCTCGGCTGGCTGATGAGAGGCGCCCGCGATGACCGATGAGCCCGGCCCGGCCGAACGCGCCCTCTACCTCGACGTCGTCCGCGCCGGCGGCCGGCTGCGCCCCGAGGACCTCGCCCCCGCCGACCGCGCCACCGTCGCGGCCCTCGTCGCCCGCGGGCTCCTCACCCCGACCGCCACCGGCTACACCGCCGCCAACCCGCGCGCCCTCGGCGACCGGCTCGGCACCGAACTCCGCCTCCGGGCCACCCGCCTGCTGGTGCACGCCGAGCGGCTGCCGGGGACCCTCCAGCCGCTCTCCCAGGCCTACGAGGCGCTCCACCGGCCGCCCGGGTCCGGGGAGGAGGGGTCCGGCGACGCCGCCCGGCTCGACGGCGGCGGGGGCGGGGCCGGTAGCGGTGTGGGTGCCGCCGCCGTCCGCCGGTGCATCTCCGAACTCATCGCCGAGTGCAAGGAGGAGTTCCTCGCCGCCCGACCCGGCCACCACTCGGCCGAAGCCCTCCAGACCAGCCTCGCCCAGGACCTCGCCCTGCTCCGGCGCGGCTGCTCGATGCGCACCCTCCACCAGCCCGGCGCCCTCGACGATCCCGCCACCCTGCGCCAGGTCGCCCTCCGCAGCGGCGAGGGCGCCGAGGCCCGGGTGCTCGCCGAACCGTACGAACGGGTGCTGGTCTTCGACCGCTCGGTGGCCGTCATCCCCGCCGTCGAGGACCGCAACCGCGCCACCGTCGTCACCGACCGCACCACCGTCGCCTACCTGGTCGCCCAGTTCGAACGCGACTGGGCCCGCGCCACCCCCGCCGACCGCAACCTCGGCGCCCCCCACCCCACCACCGTCCGCATCGGCCGACTGCTCGCCCGCGGCCTCACCCAGCGCGCCGTCGCCACCCGCCTCGGCCTCAGCGAACGCACCGTCGCCGCCCACATCGCCCGCCTCCGCGAGCGCTACGGCGCCCAGACCCTCTTCCACCTCGGCTGGCACCTCCGCGGGGAACGCCATGGCTGACCCCACCACCCTCCTCGCCGCCACCCTCCCGGACACCGCCGCCCGCGCCCTCTACCTCGCCGTCCTGCGCGAGGGCGGCCGCATCCGCGCCGCCGAGGTCGGCGCGGGCGACCGGGAGGCACTCGGGCGGCTGGTGGAACTGGGTCTGCTGGTACCGCAGTTGCTGGACGGGTGCTACAGCGCCGTCGACCCGCGCGCGGCCACCGAACGGATCGGCAGCGAGATCCGCCGACAGAGCATTCGCCTGCTCGCGGAAGCAGAGCAACTCCCCGAGCTGATGGGCGAACTCACCCAGGCCTACGACACCAGCCCGAAGCGGCGGAGCGACTCGGCCGGGGTGCGCTACGTCACCGGGCTGGAGGAGATCCGTTACGAAATCGACCGATTGACCGAGGAGTTGCCCGGAGACGGCATGTCGGCCCAGCCCGGCGGCCCCCGCCCGGCCAACGAGATACCGGACTCGCTACGGCGCGCCCGCCGCTTCCACGAACGCGGCGGCACCGTGCGTTCCCTCTACGAGGTCTCGGCCAAGTACGACCCGCCGACCGTGCGCTTCGCCGCCCAGGTGTCCCAGCTGGGCGCCACCACCCGAGTCCTCGCCGTACCGTTCAGACGCTTCCTGGTCTTCGCCCGCACCGTCGCCATCATTCCCGCCGCCGCCGACTACAGCACCGCCGCCGTGGTCGACGACCCCGCGACGGTCGCCTTCGTGGTCGACACCTTCGAGACGCTCTGGCAGCAGGCCGAAGGCGTCAACTGGGCTGCACTGGACGACGGTTCCCTCGACTCCGCCGTCCATGAGCAGGTGGGCCGTCTGCTGGCCCGAGGGCTCACCCAGCGCGCCATCGCCACCCGCCTGGGTCTCAGCGAGCGCACGGTGGCCGGCCACATCGCCCGCCTGCGCGAGCTGTACGACGCCGAGACGCTCTTCCAACTCGGTTGGCAGATGCGGGGTGAACGGCCATGACCGACCAGGGCATCGCCCTCCCGGACGCCTCGGCCCGCGCCCTCTACCTCGCCGTCCTGCGCGAAGGCGGCCGCATCCGCGCCGCCGAGGTCGGCGCGGGCGACCGGGAGGCGCTCGGGCGACTGGTGGAACTGGGGCTGCTGGTGCCGCAGTTGGTCGACAACTCGTACAGCGCCGTCGACCCCCGGGCGGTCGCCGAACGCATCGGCGCCGACATCCGCAGGGCCGGCGCCCGGCTCCTTGCCGAGGCCGACCAGGTCCCCGAGCAGCTGCGCGACCTCACCCGTGCCTACGACACCGCACCACGCCGGGAGCCGGGCCTGGGCCGGGCCCGGGTCGTCACCGGCAAGGCCGAGATCCGGCACGAAGTCGCGCAACTGACCGAGGAGTTCGCCAGCGAAGCCCTGAGCTCCCAGCCCGGCGCCGCGCGCGACGCCGGCCAGCTCGCCGAATCCCTCGTCCGCACCCGCCGCTACCTCGATCGCGGCGGTGCCATCCGATGTCTGTTCGAGCTCGGTGCCCGCACTGACCCCGGGGCCGTGACGTACGCAGCGGCAGCCACCGCACCGGGCTGCGCGATCCGGGTGCTCGACCGCCCGTTCAAGCGCTTCCTGGTCTTCGACCGGACCGTTGCCGTCATCCCCGCAGAGCCTGACCTCAGCAGCGCCGCCGTGGTCGACGACCCGGCGACGGTGGCCTTCATCGTCGAGGCCTTCGAACAGCTGTGGCAGCGGTCCGACAGTGTCGACTGGGCGTCCCTGGACGGCGGCGCACCGGAATCGGACCTCCGTGACCAGATCGCCCGCCTGCTCACCCAGGGCCTCACCCAACGCTCGATCGCCACCCGCCTGGGCCTCAGCGAGCGTACCGTCGCCGGCCACATAGCCCGCCTGCGCGAGCTGTACGACGCCGAGACGCTGTTCCAACTCGGCTGGCAGATGCGGGGAGTCCGTGATGCCTGAGCCGGTACTCGATCTGCCCGATGCCGCCCGCGAGCTCTACCGCGCGATCCTGGAGGACGGCGGGCGGCTCCGGATCGCCGACATCCCGGGGGATGCCGCCGACACCGTTCAGACCCTGTTGGAAACCGGCCTGTTGAAGCTGTACGCCTCGGACGGCGTGCTCAGCGCGGTCAATCCGCGCACGGTCACCACGCGGATCGCGGCCGAGTTGCGGGCGGCCGGTACCCGCATGCTGGTCCAGGCGGAGGAAGTGCCCGACCTCCTCGACGACCTGGCCGCCGCCTACGACAGTGCTCCGCGACGCCACGACGGCGCCGGGGCCACCCAGATCGTCCACGGACACGCGAACATCCGGCACCGGGTCTCCCAACTCGTCGAAGAGCTGGGCAACGAGGCCCTGTCCCTGCGCCCGGGAGGTGCCAGGCCGGCCGAGGCCGCGGACGACATCGTGGCGCACGCCCGCCGCTACGCCGAGGCGGGCGGCACACTGCGCACGATCTACGAGGTCGCGGCCCGGCTCGACGGCCCGACGGTTCGGATCGCCGCGCGACTGACGGAGGCCGGCTGCCACATCCGGGTCCTGCCCGTCCCGTTCCGACAGCTGATGATCCTCGACCGGACCGTGGCGGTGATCCCCGCCGCCCCGGACGACAGCAGTGCGGCCTTCATCGAGGACCCGGCCGTGGTCGACTTCCTGGTGCAGGACTTCGAGACGCACTGGCAACAGGCCGAAGGCGTCAACTGGGCCGCCCTCGCGGACGGTTCCACCGAAGCCGCCGCCCACGAACAGGTCGGCCGTCTGCTCGCCCGAGGGCTGACCCAGCGCGCGATCGCCACCCGCATGGGCCTGAGCGAGCGCACCGTGGCCGGCCACATCGCCCGCCTCCGTGAGTCGTACGACGCCGAGACGCTGTTCCAGCTCGGCTGGCAGATGAGGGGAGCCCGCAGTGCCTGACCAGGACCTGCCCGACGCCACCGCCCGTGAGCTCTACCGCGCCATCCTGGCCGAGGGCGGCCGGATCCGCGTCGGCGAGGTCCGCCCCGAGGACGAGGCCGCCGTCCGGCAGCTCGCGGACCTCGGCCTGCTCGTCCTCCGCACCGCCGACGGCACCTACAGCGCGGTGAACCCGCGGGCCGTCGGCGAGCGCATCGGTGCGGATCTGCGGGAGGAGAGCGCCCGTCTCCTCGCCCGGGCCGCCGCCGTCCCGGACCTGCTGGACGACCTGACCCAGGCCTATGACACCGCGCCCCGTCGCGCCGACCCGGTCGGCGGGGTCCGGCGGGTGGTCGGCATGCCGGAGATCCGGCACCTGATCTCGCAGCTGGTCAAGGACTACCCGCACGAGGTCCTCGCAGCTCAGCCCGGCGGGCCCCGGCCCCACGACCACATGCAGGACACGCTCGACCACAGCCGCCGCTACGTCGAAGCGGGCGGGGCGATGCTCACCGTCTTCGAACCGTCGGCCTGCACCGATCCACGGACGGTCCGGTACGCGCTGCACTCCACCCAGGTCGGTGCCCCGATCCGGCTGCTGGAGGGGCCCTTCACCAAGACGCTGATCTTCGATCGCACCGTCGCAATGATCCCGGCCACCCCCGACCACACGGTCGCCGCCGTCGTCGAGGACGCCGCGATGGTCGCCTACCTGGTCGGGGTCTTCGAGCAGCAGTGGCAGCAGGCCCAGGCCGTGGACTGGGAGTCACTCGCAGCCGGCTCCGCCCCGATAGCCCACGAACAGGTCGGCCGCCTGCTCGCCCGAGGGCTGACCCAGCGCGCGATCGCCACCCGCCTGGGCCTGAGCGAGCGCACCGTGGCTGGTCACATCGCCCGCCTGAGGGAGCTGTACGACGCCGAGACACTGTTCCAGCTCGGCTGGCAGATGAGGGGAGCCCGCGATGCCTGACCCGGACCTGCCCGACGGCGCCGCGCGCGAGCTCTACCGGGCGATCCTGGCCGAGGGCGGCCGGATCCGCATCGATGAGATCCGCCCCGAGGACGAGGCCGCCGTGAAGCAGCTCGCCGACCTCGGCCTGCTCGTCCTCCGCGCAGCGGACGGGTCCTACAGCGCGGTGAACCCCCGCGCTGTGGGCGAGCGCATCGGTGCGGACCTGCGGGAGGAGAGCGCCCGCCTCCTCGCCCGCGCCGCCGCAGTCCCGGATCTGCTGGACGACCTGACCCAGGCTTATGACACCGCGCCCCGTCGCGCCGACCCCATCGGTGGGACACGTCGGGCGGTGGGGTTCGACCAGATTCGGCACGTGATCGCCCAGTGCATCCGGGACTACCCGCACGAGGCACTGGCAGCCCAGCCGGACAGGATCCACCCGCCGGCGCACCGAGTGGACTCGCTGGTGCAGACACGCCGTTACGTCGACTACGGCGGGTCGATCCGGACGCTCTACGGCCCGCAGGCCCGGATGGATCCGGACCATGTCGAGTTCGCAGCGGAGAATACGAACGCGGGCTCCCGGATCAGGGTCCTGAACACGCCGTTCAACCGGATCATGATCTTCGACCGCACCGTCGCCCTGCTGCCCGCAGCCCTCGACAACAAGGTGGCCGTCGTCGTGGAGGACCCAGCGGTAGTGGCACACCTCGCGGACGTCTTCGACCAGCAGTGGCAGCAGGCCGAGGTGGTGGACTGGGTGGCGCTCGCGGACGGCTCCCTCACTCCGGCCGCCTACGAGCAGGTGGGTCGCCTGCTCACCAGGGGTCTCACACAGCGGGCGATCGCCAGTCGCATGGGCCTGAGCGAGCGCACCGTGGCCGGCCACATCGCCCGCCTGCGGGAGCTGCACGACGCCGAGACCTTGTTTCAACTCGGCTGGCAGATGAGGGGAGCCCGCGATGCCTGACCCCGACCTCCCCGACGGCGCCGCCCGCGAGTTCTACCGCGCGATCCTGGCCGAGGGCGGCCGGATCCGCGTCGGGGAGATCCGCCCCGAGGACGAGGCTGCCGTGAGGCAGCTCGCCGACCTCGGTCTGCTCGTCCTCCGCGCAGCGGACGGCTCCTACAGCGCGGTGAACCCCCGCGCTGTGGGCGAGCGCATCGGTGCGGACCTGCGGGAGGAGAGCGCCCGTCTCCTCGCCCGCGCCGCCGCCGTCCCGGACCTGCTGGACGACCTGACCCAGGCCTATGACGTGGCTCCTCGCCGGATGGACCCGGTCGGCGGAGTCCGGAGGATGGCCGGCATGCAGGAGATCCGGCACCTGATCTCACAGCTGGTCAAGGACTACCCGCACGAGGCGTTGTGCGCCCAGCCCGGCGGGGCCCGCCCGCTGGAGCACATGAATGACTCCTTGAAGCAGAGCCGGCGCTACATCGAAGCGGGTGGATCCGTCCGCACCACCTTCGAGCCCTCGGTCTGCTCCGATCCGCCGACCGTCGGGTTCGCGCTGGAGTCGACCCGGATCGGCGCTCCGATCAGGGTGTTGGAGGGCACGTTCACCCGGACCCTGATCTTCGACCGCACGGTGGCCATGATTCCTGCGGCTTCCGACAACACGGTCGTCGCCGTGGTGGACGACCCCGCGATGGTCGCCTACCTGGTCGGGGTCTTCGAGCAGCAGTGGGCTCAGGCACTGGCCGTGGACTGGGCGTTACTGGCAGCGGGCAGTTCGCCGGCCACCTACGAGCAGGTGGGTCGCCTGCTCGCCAGGGGTCTCACACAGCGGGCGATCGCCAGTCGCATGGGCCTGAGCGAGCGCACGGTGGCCGGTCACATCGCCCGGCTGCGTGAGGTGTACGACGCCGAGACCCTGTTCCAGCTCGGCTGGCAGATGCGGGGAGCCCGGACGGGGGAGTCCGGTGGGTGAGCCCTGCTCAGCCGGTGGCGGCGCCGGTCGGCCAGTAGCCGGGGACGGAGGTCTGCTGCTGCCGGGGGACGTTGAAGCGGTCGCCGGGGGCGGTCCAGAAACCCTCGCGGAGGGAGAGCGCCATGCCGGCCCAGTCGAGGGCGGTCTCCACGGTGTGGTGGAGGGCCTCCTGGGACCAGGTGTCGTCGAAGACCAGCGGCAGGACGGGGGCGACCTGCTCGATGGTGGCGATCAGCGGGTTGTGGGTGATGGCCTCGTCGACGAGCAGGACGATCGGCTTCCGCAGCGCCGACGCCCAACCGAGTTCGAGGCTGACACCGGCCGAGAGCGGGGCGCCGACGTAGGCGAACACCAGGTCCGCGGACTGGAGCGCCCGGAAGTCGGAGGGGACCCGGGGCTCGGGCGCCCGGCCGGCGACGGTCCAGGCGTCGCTGTGGTGCGCGCTGTACACGGCGGCACCGCTGCGCAGGAGGGTGGTGCGGAGCGTCGTCAGCCGCGTCCGGCTGGCGAGCGTCACCACGCTGTCCGCGGGGCCGGTCAGCCGCATCAGCGGCGCGGCCAGGAACACACGTGCACGCCGACCCTCAGGGGCATTGCTGAGGTGATGGGAAGCGGAGCCCTGGTAGTGGTCAGTCATGTCGACTCCATTGAAAGGCCGACCGGGTCGGGGGGACGGGGCCCAGTGGCTGCTGCTGTTTGGTGGTACTCGCGCCGAGACGGTCGTTCAGGGGAATTTGATGTGAACACATCCGCTGTGTCACGCTCGTACGTGGCGATCAGTCGGTGCACTGATCGTGTCGTTGAGCTGGCCTGCGCGTCCACTGGCCCGAGGTGTCATCTCGCTGCATGGCAGAGAGATGACATGCTGACGTGCCTTCGAGAGACGGCGGGACTTTGGAAGAGTTGGGCTGGGCAAGAGCGTTGCGAAGGACTCCCTCGCTGACACGTTCGGGATCGTGCAGCATAATCAGCGCTGCGGCTCATGCGCTGCCGATTCGCTGAGCGTTCAACATTGTCCGAAGGGGAGTGGTCACAGTGCGTGAGGCGCGTCGGTGGGCGACCGCGATAGCACTGGCTGTAGTGACGGTTCTGCTGGGTTCGGCTCCCGTGCATGCTGACGTGATCTGGACCGCACAGCCCGCTACCTCCCAGGCCCCGACAGGGGGTCATCAGAAGCTTGCCGCTGTCACCATTGCGGATGACGTGATCTGGACTTGAGCCTGCCTCAGTAGGGTGTCTCGGGGTCGCTGAACAGCGGCATGGTGCGGTGACTTTCGGACAGCTTCCAGCCCAGCTGGAACAAGGTGTCGGCGGCGTATTCGTCACGGAGCTCGGCAATGTGCCGGGCAAGGGTTCGCTCGCTCAAGCCCAGGTTCCTGGCTATGACGCGGTGGCCGATGCCCTGCAGCATCATTCTGAGGATGTTCTCGCGGAGCCTGGACACAACCTCCGGCGGAACATCGAGACCGCCCTGGAACGGGATGGCGCGTTCCCAGAAGCTCTCGAACAGGCTGACCATGAAGCCGATCACGGCCTCGTCCTGAATGAACGCGGCTCGCTGCTGGTCGCCACTGACAGGAATGATCGCGGCAGTGCGATCGACAATGATCATTCTTGTGAACGGCTCGCCCAACGTCCGAACCTCACCGCCAGCCGCTGTCATGGCCGCTACATAGGCGCGCGTGGGTGCGGAGTACCGCGTGCTCGGCTGGTACAACGTGCGTCGCGAGACTCCGCGGCGCAGCATGTCCGTGTCCAGGGCGATAGCTGCCTCGGTCGGAAAGGAGCGGGAGCCCCCACCCGGTTGGGCGCTCAGTACCTCCTCACGACTGCCTTCCATGAGCTCGACCAGTCTGCGGTTGATCTCGGCCAGACCGTGAAGGTGCTCGATCGGGCCACCGTCATGCGCCTCGCTCCCCCCGTTGCCGTAGGCATGGGTGAGCTCCTGGAACTCGGCGGGCAAGGTGGCGGCCCGGCTGAGTAGGTCGAGGGCCCTGCGTTGCCATGTCGCTGTGAGCGCACTGGCGAGCTGCTTTGGGTCGACGGCGACAAGCATTCCCGGATTCTCGATATCCGGTATCAACAAGCCGATATCGACCAATTCGCGGAGGGAGCCTCGGTCGCCTTCCTCGGCCATGGCAGCGATCACTCTCCCGGGCTCTTGAAGAACGGCCATGTAGAGAGATCTCGCATCAGAGGAGAGCTGGCTGTTGGCGTTGGTCATGGGACCGGATGCCTCAGTCCCGCCCATCTGTTGCTCCCTGCCTCGGCTTGGACCTTTCGGCCTTACTCGGTTGTATTCACTACCAGATTTGGATGCAACTGTCGCATGACAGAACCCGCTTTCACACGGCAGGAAGGAGCCTGCCACGCCGACGCAGCCGCCGGCACCCCCCGAACAGGAGGGAGCCGGCGGCTGGTGGTGCGGTGCGGGCCCCGGGTCAGCGCTTGGGGCGCCAGACGACGAGGGCGCTGGATTGGGGGGTGGGGGGCTGGTAGGGGACGAGGTCGCGGCGGTAGGAGGCGTGGACGGCGGCCTCGCGCTGCTGGAGGGCGGTGGCGGCGCCTTCGAGGGAGTCGGCCAGTTCGGTGATGCGCGACTGGAGGGCGCTGACCTGGTTCTCCAGCTCGATGATCCGCTTGATGCCGGCCAGGTTGATGCCCTCGTCCTGGGAGAGCCGCTGGACCTCGCGGAGCTGCTGGATGTCCCGGGCGGAGTAGCGACGGCCGCGGCCGGCGGTGCGGTCGGGGCAGACCAGGCCGAGGCGGTCGTACTGGCGCAGGGTCTGCGGGTGGAGGCCGGAGAGTTCGGCGGCGACCGAGATGACGTACACCGGGGTGTCCTCGGTGAGGACGTACTGCGGCGCGGACGCGGCGCGGCGGGGGCGGCCGCCGGCGGGGTTGCCGGGGAGGCCTTCGCCGAGGCCCGGGCCGATCGGGCCGTTGGAGGCCATCGGGTCCATCGGGTTCGTCGGGTTCAGCGGGTTCGGGGACATCTGGTCGTCACGCTCCCTTCGCCGCCCGGAAGAGAGCGGCTCGTGGGTCGTCGGAGGCGGTGGCCTCGCGGTACTGCTCCAGGGCGTCCAGCGCGTCACCGGCGACGTGCTGGGGGACGACGACCTCGACGGTGACGAGGAGGTCGCCGCGGGTGCCGTCCTTGCGGGTGGCGCCCTTGCCGCGGGCGCGCATGGTGAGGCCGTTGGCGCTGCCCGGGGGGAGCTTGAGCTTCACGGCGGGGCCGTTCAGCGTGGGCACCTCGATGGTGGCGCCGAGGGCGGCCTCGGGGAAGGTGACCGGGACGGTGACGGTGAGGTTGTCGCCCTTGCGCCCGAACACCGGGTGGGGGTCGACGTGCACGGTGACGTAGAGGTCACCGGGCTGGCCGCCGCGTTCGCCCTGGGCGCCCTTGCCCTTGAGTCGGATCCGCTGGTCGGCCTGGACGCCGGCCGGGATGCGGACCTGCATGGTGCGGGCGGAGCTGGCCCGGCCGCTGCCGTGGCAGTCGGGGCACGGGTCGTCGACGATCATGCCCCGGCCGCGGCAGTCCTTGCAGGGCTCGGAGAGCGCGAAGGCGCCCTGGCCGCGGCTGACGGTGCCGGCGCCGACGCAGGTCGGGCAGACCCGGGGGGTGGTGCCGGTCTTGGCGCCGGTGCCGTTGCAGAGCCGGCAGGGGGCCTGGCTGGTCATCCGCAGCGGGACGGTCGCGCCGTCGACGGCCTCCTCGAAGGAGAGCGTCACCTCGGTCTCGACGTCGGCTCCGCGCCGGGGCTGGGCCTGCCGGGCGCCGCCGCGGTTGAAGAGGCCGCCGAAGACGTCGCCGAGTCCGCCGCCGCCACCGCTGCCCTGGTTGCCGTTGAAGAGGTCGCCGAAGTCGAAGCCGTAGCCACCGGCGCCGCCGGGGCCGCCGGTGCGGAAGCCGCCGTTGGCGAAGAGGCTGCGGGCCTCGTCGTACTCCTTGCGGCGCTTCTCGTCGGAGAGGACGTCGTACGCCTCGGAGATGTCCTTGAAGCGCTCCTCGGCCTTGGCGTCGCCCTTGTTCGCGTCCGGGTGGAACTCGCGCGCCAGCTTGCGGTAGGTCTTCTTGATCTCGGTGGCGGTGGCGTCCTTGGGCACGCCGAGGACCTTGTAGTAGTCCTTCTCGACAAAGTCCTTGCCGCTCATGCGCCCACCTCGCTCCGCCCGGAAGCCGCTGAGCGGTTCACGCACCCCTCGATGGTTCGCTCGCTGTGCTCGCTCACCGCTCCCGACACCTCCCGATGTCCATCGTCACTGCGCTGTCAACAGCCGCCGGAAGAAGCGCTGCTGACAGCGCGCTGCGGAGCCGGCCGCCGTACTGGCCGGCGTACGACTCCGCAGCGCACTGGTTGTCAGCTGTCACAGGTTGTCAGCTGTCCGAGCCACCGTCGGACTTGTCCTTCTCGGCGGACTTCGCGTCGGCGTCCGGGCCGGGCGTCGTCTGGGTGCCGGGCTGGGGCTCGGCCACGGCGACCATCGCCGGGCGGATGATCCGCTCGCCGATGCGGTAGCCGGGCTGGAGGATCTGGACGCAGGTGTCCTCGGTGACGTCCGAGGAGTAGCTGTGCATCAGCGCCTCGTGCTGCGTCGGGTCGAAGGGCTCGCCCTCCTTGCCGAACTGCTGCAGGCCCAGCTTGGCGACGACCATCTCCAGGGAGTCGGAGACGGACTTGAAGCCGCCCGTCACCTCGCCGTGCTCGCGGGCGCGGCCGATGTCGTCCAGGACGGGGATCAGGGACTCCAGGATGTTGGAGACCGCGATCTCGCGGACGGTCAGCCGGTCGCGCTCGACCCGCTTGCGGTAGTTCTGGTACTCGGCCTGCAGTCGCTGCAGGTCCGCGGTGCGCTCGGCCAGCTCGCGCTTGGCCGTGGAGAGCTCCTCGGGGGTCTCGCCGGCACCGGCCGAGGCGGCTTCCTCGGCGGCCTTGATCACGGCCTCCTCGGCGGCGGAGTCGTCGCCGGGCTTGCCGCCCTGCGGCTTGTCCGTCATGCCGACGCACCGCCCTTGGGCTTCTCGTCGTCGACGATCTCGGCGTCGACGACGTCGTCCTCCTTGGCGTGGGCGGAGTCGCCGGCCGCGGCGGCACCGGCACCGGCGGCGTCGGCGTTGGCGTAGAGCGCCTGGCCGAGCTTCTGGGCGGTGGTGGAGACCTTCTCGGAGGCCTCGCGGATCTTCGCGATGTCCTCGCCCTTGAGGGCTTCCTTGAGCTCGCCGATGGCGGTCTCGACCTCGGTCTTGACGTCGGCCGGCAGCTTGTCGGAGTTGTCGGCGATGAACTTCTCGGTCGAGTAGACGAGCTGCTCGGCGGAGTTGCGGGTCTCGACGGCCTCGCGGCGCTTGTGGTCGTCCTCGGCGTACTGCTCGGCCTCGCGGCGCATGCGGTCGACCTCGTCCTTCGGCAGCGAGGAGCCGCCGGTGACGGTCATCTTCTGCTCCTTGCCGGTGCCGAGGTCCTTCGCGCCGACGTGCATGATGCCGTTGGCGTCGATGTCGAAGGTGACCTCGATCTGCGGCAGGCCGCGCGGCGCCGGCGGGAGGCCGGTCAGCTCGAACATCCCGAGCTTCTTGTTGTACGCGGCGATCTCGCGCTCGCCCTGGTAGACCTGGATCTGCACGGACGGCTGGTTGTCCTCGGCCGTGGTGAAGATCTCGGAGCGCTTGGTCGGGATCGTGGTGTTGCGCTCGATCAGCTTGGTCATGATGCCGCCCTTGGTCTCGATGCCGAGGGACAGCGGGGTGACGTCGAGCAGCAGGACGTCCTTGACCTCGCCCTTGAGGACACCGGCCTGGAGCGCGGCGCCGATGGCGACGACCTCGTCCGGGTTGACGCCCTTGTTGGCGTCCTGGCCGCCGGTCAGCTCCTTGACGAGCTCGGCGACGGCGGGCATGCGGGTCGAGCCACCGACCAGGACGACGTGGTCGATCTCGGAGAGCGAGATGCCGGCGTCCTTGATCACGTTGTGGAACGGGACCTTGCAGCGGTCCAGCAGGTCCGCGGTCAGCTGCTGGAACTGGGCGCGGGTGAGCTTCTCGTCCAGGTGCAGCGGGCCCTCGGCGGAGGCCGTGATGTAGGGCAGGTTGATCGAGGTCTCGGAGGACGAGGACAGCTCGATCTTGGCCTTCTCGGCGGCCTCGCGCAGACGCTGCAGGGCCATCTTGTCCTTGGACAGGTCGACGCCGTGGCCGGACTGGAAGACCTTGACCAGGTGGTCGACGACGCGCTGGTCCCAGTCGTCGCCGCCGAGGTGGTTGTCACCGTTGGTGGCCTTCACCTCGACGACCCCGTCGCCGATCTCCAGCAGGGAGACGTCGAAGGTGCCGCCGCCGAGGTCGAAGACCAGGATGGTCTGGTCGTCCTTGTCCAGGCCGTAGGCCAGGGCGGCCGCGGTGGGCTCGTTGACGATGCGCAGGACGTTGAGGCCCGCGATCTCACCGGCCTCCTTGGTGGCCTGGCGCTCCGAGTCGTTGAAGTACGCCGGGACGGTGATGACGGCGTCGGTGACGGTCTCGCCCAGGTAGGCCTCGGCGTCGCGCTTCAGCTTCTGCAGCACGAAGGCCGAGATCTGCTGCGGGTTGAAGTCCTTGCCGTCGATGTTGATCTTCCACCCGGTGCCCATGTGGCGCTTCACCGAGCGGATGGTGCGGTCGACGTTGGTGACCGCCTGACGCTTCGCCACCTCGCCGACCAGGACCTCGCCGTTCTTGGCGAAGGCGACGACGGACGGCGTGGTCCGCGCGCCCTCGGCGTTCGTGATGACGGTGGGCTCGCCACCCTCCAGAACGCTGACGACCGAGTTCGTCGTACCGAGGTCGATGCCGACCGCGCGTGCCATCGTAGATACCTCCACGGAAGAGTTGAGCTTTACAGGCTCAAGGATGCACGACCCGGCGGGCATCGTCAACAGCTATGAGTGTTCACCGCTCAACTTTGCTGATGCCGGTCCGGAGGGGGTGCGGGTTCCCGGCGCGCGCGGCCCGGGGCGGCGCGCGTGCGGTCACGTGACTGCCGCCATAGCTTGGGAACCTTCTGGAGGACTGTTGGCGACCTGTAATGTCCGGGCCGTCGGCCCGGCAAGTTACCGACCAGTACAATCACTCGGAAAACCGCGGTCCCGCAGAACGTAAGAACGCAAGAACGTAGAACCGCAGGACCGCAGCAGCGCAGGACCGCAAACCGCAGAACCGCAGAACCGCAGACACTGCTCAACCGCAAGCCGCAGGAGACGGAGAGCGATGCAACTAGCAGCGATCGTCATCTCGCTGGTCACGTTCGTGATCGGCACCGCGCTCGCCCTCCGTGCGGCGTGGCACATTTTCAGGGTCGTGCTGACCGGCGCGCCGGACACCACCCGCTTCGGCAAGCCCGCCCAGCGGGTGAAGACCCTCGCGACCGAGTTCTTCGGCCACACCCGGATGAACCGCTGGGGGATCGTCGGCATCGCCCACTGGTTCGTCGCCGTCGGCTTCTTCAGCCTGGTGCTCACCATCGTCAACGCGATGGGCCAGCTGTTCGACGCCGAGTGGGAACTGCCGATCATCGGCAACTGGATGATCTGGCAGCTCTTCGTCGAGCTGGTCGGCACCCTGACCACCCTGGGCATCGCCACCCTGATCGTGATCCGGTTGATGAGCCTGCCGTCCCGGTCGGGCCGCAAGTCCCGGTTCGCCGGCTCGATCGCCTGGCAGGCCTTCTACGTCGAGTACACGATCCTCGGCATCGGCCTGTGCATCCTGATGCTGCGCGCCCTGGAGGGCGCCCTGGCCGGCGTCGACTCGTACGGTCCGGAGCACCTGGTCTCGTACCCGATCACCTCGGCGCTGAGCGGGCTGTCGCACGGCACGCTGGAGAACCTGGTCTACCTGTTCGCGATGCTGAAGATCTGCATCTCGTTCGCGTGGGCGATCACCATCGGCCTCAACCCCTCGATGGGCGTGGCCTGGCACCGCTTCCTCGGCTTCTTCAACATCTACTTCAAGCGCGAGGACGACGGCGCCACCGCGCTCGGCGGGCTCCGTCCGATGACCAGCAAGGGTGAGCCGATCGACTTCGAGGACCCGGCCGACGACGCCGTCTTCGGCGTCTCCCAGGTCGAGCACTTCTCCTGGAAGGGCATCCTCGACTTCTCCACCTGCACCGAGTGCGGCCGCTGCCAGTCGCAGTGCCCCGCCTGGAACACCGGCAAGCCGCTGTCCCCCAAGCTGCTGATCATGAGCCTGCGCGAGCACGTCTACGGCAAGGCGCCGTACCTGCTGGCCGGCGGCGGCAAGGACATGGAGGGCGTCGAGCAGGCCACCGCCGAGCAGCTCAAGGACGTCCCGGCGGCCGCGCTGGCCGAGGCCGAGCGCCCGCTGATCGGCACCGCCGAGGAGAACGGCGTCATCGACCCGGACGTGCTGTGGTCCTGCACCACCTGCGGCGCCTGCGTCGAGCAGTGCCCGGTGGACATCGAGCACGTCGACCACATCGTCGACATGCGCCGCTACCAGGTGATGATCGAGAGCAACTTCCCGACCGAGGCCGGGACGATGCTCAAGAACCTGGAGAACAAGGGCAACCCGTGGGGCATGGCCACCAAGGCCCGCCTCGACTGGGTCAAGGAGCTCAAGAAGGAGACCGGCATCGAGGTGCCGGTGATCGGCGAGGACATCGACCCCGCCGAGGTCGAGTACCTCTACTGGGTCGGCTGCGCCGGCGCCCTGGAGGACCGAGCCAAGAAGACCACCAAGGCCTTCGCCGAACTGCTGCACACCGCGGGCGTGAAGTTCGCCATCCTCGGCAAGGAGGAGACCTGCTCCGGTGACTCCCCGCGCCGCCTGGGCAACGAGTTCCTCTTCCAGATGCTCGGCGCGCAGAACGTGGAGACGCTGAACGCCGCGCTGGAGGACGCCCCGACCAAGCGGATCGTGGCCACCTGCCCGCACTGCTTCAACACCATCGCCAACGAGTACCCGCAGCTCGGCGGGCACTTCGAGGTGATCCACCACACCCAGCTGCTGCAGCACCTGATCGACGAGGGCAAGCTCGTCCCGGTCAACCCGGTCGAGGGCCTGATCACCTACCACGACCCCTGCTACCTGGGCCGCCACAACAAGGTCTACAGCCCGCCGCGCGAGATCATGGACAAGGTCCCCGGTCTGCGCCAGCAGGAGATGCACCGCCACAAGGAGCGCGGCTTCTGCTGCGGCGCCGGCGGCGCGCGGATGTGGATGGAGGAGCGCATCGGCAAGCGGATCAACACCGAGCGCGTGGACGAGGCGCTGTCGCTCAACCCGGACATCGTCTCCACCGCCTGCCCGTTCTGCCTGGTGATGCTCTCCGACTCGGTCAACGGCAAGAAGAACGAGGGCGCGGCCAAGGAGCACCTCAAGGTGGTCGACGTGGCCCAGCTGCTGCTCGACTCGGTGAAGGCGACCCCGCCGGCCGAGGCCGAGGAGCCCGCGACGGTGGACGCGTAGCGGGTGGACGCGTAGCCGGTGAGCACGTAACCGCGGTCACTGCGGTCACTGCGGTCACTGCGGTCACTGCGGTCACCGCGGTCACTGCGGTCACCGCGGTCACTGCGGTCACCGTTCGCTGTTCGACAGTTCTGCAACAACCGCCCGGCCCGGTGGACGCCGCCAACGCGCCCGCCGGGCCGGGCTTTTCGGTGGCCCGGGCGACGGTCGGCGGTACGGCGGGCGGACGGCGAGTGACGTCAATCGCACGGCCGCCGGACGGGCATTCGGTCGGAAGGAAATACAGTAGGCGCCGGACCGGCTGCGAGCCGGGCGACCCGTTCAGGACGGGTTCGGACCACTGACGGAGGTATCGGCCCGCCGGGCCGGGCCGCGGAGAGCACAAGGGGAACAGCGCAGACCATGACCGAGGCGATCATGCTCGTCGGTGGTAAGGGCACGCGACTGCGTCCGCTGACCACCCACACCCCCAAGCCGATGCTGCCCGTGGCAGGCGTCCCCTTCATCGCGCACCAGCTGGCCCGTGCGGCCGCCGCCGGGGTCACCCGGGTGGTGCTGGCCACCTCCTACCTGGCCGAGGTGTTCGAGGACCACTTCCAGGACGGCACCCCGTACGGGATCGAGCTGGTCTACCTGACCGAGCGCGAGCCGCTGGGCACCGGCGGGGCCATCCGCAACGCCGCCTCCGGGCTGACCTGCGGCCCGGACGAGCCGGTCCTGGTCTTCAACGGCGACATCCTCTCCGGCCTCGACATCGCCGCCCTGCGCGACGGCCACGTGGCCGCCGGGGCCGACGTCACCCTGCACCTCACCCGGGTGGAGGACCCGCGGGCCTTCGGCCTCGTCCCGACCGACGCGAACGGGCGGGTGCTGGAGTTCCTGGAGAAGCCGGAGACGCCGGAGCAGATCGTCACCGACCAGATCAACGCCGGTTGCTACGTCTTCACCCGCTCCGTCATCGACCGCATCCCGGCCGGCCGCGAGGTCTCCGTCGAGCGCGAGACCTTCCCCGAGCTGCTGGCCACCGGCGCCCTGCTGCGCGGTGTCGTCGACACCTCGTACTGGCTGGACCTCGGCACCCCGGCCGCGTTCGTCCGCGGCTCGGCCGACCTGGTGCTCGGCAAGGTCGACTCCCCGGCCGTCCCCGGCCCCACCGGTGACGCCCTGCTGCTGCCCGGCGCCACCGTCCACCCGGGCGCGGTGCTCAGTGGCGGCACCGTGGTCTCCGCGGACGCGGTGGTCGAGGCCGGCGCGATCGTCGAGGGCAGCGTGATCCTGCCCGGCGCCGTGATCGGCCCGGACACCCTGGTCAAGGACTCGATCGTGGGTGCCTACGCCACCGTCGGCGACCGCTCGGCCCTGGACGGCGCGGTGATCGGCGACGGCGCGATCGTCGAGTCCGACAACGAGCTGCCCAACGGCATCCGGATCGCCTGCGGCACCCTGCTGCCGGTCGGCGCCGTCCGCACCACGGCCGGCCCGGGCGGCTGCCCGGCCGGCACGGCCGCGGCCGCCTCGGTGCACGGGCCGTCGGTCACCGCCCAGCGCTGACGGCTCCGCAGGGGCCCCGGGCGTCCTCGCCGGACGACTTTCGGACCCGTTCGTCTCAGGCTCGCTGCAAACCGGCCCCGGCTCCGTCCGGGACGGACGCGCACTGGGCCGGACGGGTACCTTCGGAGCGTGGCTGGTAATCGATACGACAGCGGTCAGGGTGCCGACCGTCCGCACGGCGGATGGTCGGCGCCTCCGCCGCCGCCGGGGGCGCCCGGGGGGTACGGGCGGACGGACGGCCCCGTGGACGGGCCGGAGTACTTCACGGCCGCGCACCCGACGGCAGCGCCCGGCGGGCCCGGCGCCCCGGGCACTCCGGGCACCCCGGGCGGCGGCGCGGGCGGTCCCGGGTCCACGGTCGGTGACGGGTACGACCCGTACGCGGCCGACCGGCCGGGCAGCACCCGGGCCTTCCCGACGGCCGGCGACCCGTACCGGGGCGGCGCCCCGTACGGGCAGCAGCAGCCGCCCTACGGCCAGGGCCACGGCCACGGCCACGGCCACGGCCACGGCCCGGACCAGGGCCGGTACGGCTACGACGACGGCGGCTACGGGCAGCAGCAGCCGTACGCCCAGGAGCAGCAGCCCCCGTACGGCCAGGACAACGTCACCGTCTACCGCGCCGGCGGCCAGTCCGCCCCGCACGTCAGCGGGCCCCGGCCGCAGTGGCGCGAGCTGTTCGTCGGCATCTTCCGTACCCCGACCGCGATCTTCGACCGCACCCGCGACCACCAGGTCTGGCTGCCCGCCCTCAGCGTCTCGCTGCTGTACGGCGTGCTCGCGGTGCTCGGCATCGGGCTGACCCACGACGACATCGTCAACTCGACCTTCTCGGTGGCGCTGACCGGCCTGCTCGCCGCCGCCATCGGCTTCACGGTGGCCGGTGCCGTCTTCGGCGCGGTCACCTACGCGCTGGCCCGCCAGCTCGGCGGCGACGGCCCGTGGAAGTCGACGGTCGGCCTGGCCGCGCTGATCGGCTGGCTGACCGACGCGCCCCGGCTGCTGCTCGACCTGGTGCTGCCCTCGGGCAGTGCGGTGGTGCAGGTGGTCGGCTGGGCGACCTGGATGCTCTGCGCGTACCTGCTGACCACCATGGTCCGACGGGTGCACGACCTGCCCTGGGGCAAGGCGGCGGCCGCGGCGGCGCTGCAGCTGCTCGCGCTGCTGGTGCTGATCAAGCTGCCGACGCTCGGGTGACCGGGCGGCAGCGGCCGGCGTGATCAAGGTCCCTGCCGCCGGTGCGGGGCCGACAGGCAGAATGGTGGGCGGGTCCGGCCGGAAGGCCCCGGGCCCGCCCACCCTCGTTCGTCGACCACCAGCGGAGCCAGCCATGACCCTCCCCACCACCCACGTCAGCTTCCCGGCCGGGGCGGTGACCGGGGAGTCCCCGGTGCTGGCGGTGCACCCGCTGGCGGACGGCCGGTACGCGGTGGTGACCACGGCGACCCCGTTCCACCCGCTCGACCACACCTGGCCCGACCAGCCGGCCGACCACGGCACCCTCACCGTCGACGGCACCGAGCTGGCCGTGGTGGACTGCCTCACCGGCGCGGTCGGCCCGGACGGCGGCGCTCCGCTGGTCGGCGCCGAGATCCCGGTCAAGCGCGGGGACGAGGAGTGGTCCTGGCTGGTCCTGCACGTCCTCGCCGCCGACCCCGGCGACCTCGTCGGCCGTACCGCCGCGCTCGCCGTCGACACCGAGCGCCGGGCCGCCCTGAGCGCCTCGCACAGCGGCTGCCACCTGCTCGCCCTCGCCCTGAACGCCGCGCTCGCCCCGCGCTGGCGCAAGGACCCGGGCCGCTCCGACGCCTTCGGCAGCCCCGACTTCGACAGCCTCGCCATGGCGAGCTCGGTGATGGACACCCAGGCCAGCACCGACAGCTACCGGCTCGGCAAGTCGCTCAAGAAGAAGGGCTTCACGGTCGACGCCACCGAGGAGTTCCCCGCCCTCGCCGACGCCCTGCCCGCCCTCACCGAGGCCGTCAACGCCCGGCTCGCCGCCTGGGTCGCGGCCGACGCCCCGGTCCGGATCGACGTCCCCGGCCCCGAGCTGACCGCCCGCCGCCAGTGGCACTGCGAGCTGCCCGAGGGCGGCGCGCAGATCTTCTGCGGCGGCACCCACCTGCACCACCTCGGCGAGCTCGCCGAGCTGCGCACCGAGCTGCGACTGTCCGAGGACGGCGCCGAGCTGGTCGCCGTCACCAGCCCGAAGCGGGCCTGACACCGCTCGGGCGGCTCCGCCGGCTGTCCGGCTCCGCCAGCTCTGCCGGCTGTCCGGCTCCGCAGCCGTCCGGAAACGCCGCGGGCGGCCACCCCCGGGTCGAGGGGGTGGCCGCCCGTCGTGCGTGCGCTCTGCCGCGGCGCGGTCAGACCTCGCTGCGGTGGAAGTTCAGGTACGAGCGGGACGGCGTCGGGCCGCGCTGCCCCTGGTAGCGCGAGCCGTAGCGCGCGGAGCCGTACGGGTGCTCGGACGGCGAGGAGAGCCGGAACAGGCACAGCTGCCCGATCTTCATCCCCGGGTAGAGCTTGATCGGCAGCGTCGCGACGTTCGACAGCTCCAGCGTCACGTGACCGCTGAAACCCGGGTCGATGAAGCCCGCCGTGGAGTGGGTGAGCAGGCCCAGCCGGCCCAGGCTCGACTTGCCCTCCAGCCGGGAGGCCACGTCGTCGGGCAGCGTGATGACCTCGTACGTCGAGGCCAGCACGAACTCGCCGGGGTGGAGGATGAACGCCTCGTCGCCGTCCGGCTCGACCAGCCGGGTCAGGTCCGGCTGCTCCTCGGAGGGGTCGATGTGCGGGTACTTGTGGTTCTCGAACACGCGGAAGAAGCGGTCGAGGCGCACGTCGATGCTCGACGGCTGGATCATCGACGGGTCGAACGGGTCGAGGGCGACCCGGCCCAGGTCGATTTCGGTCCGGATGTCCTTGTCAGAGAGCAGCACGCTTCGAGGTTACGTGCACGACGGGGCCCCGGACGAATCCGTCCGGGGCCCCGTGTCCTCCCGCCGGCCGTCAGGCCAGGAACTCAGCGGCCTCCAGCCGCATCGCCCGAGCCAGTTGGGCCGTCGACAGCTCCCGTACGTCGGCTGGCACCGAGTTCCGCAGCCGTCCGCACTGCGGACAGCGGATCAACCGCCCGGGACCGAGCCGCCCGGGACCGAGGTTCTGCATCGGGAACGTGGTGGTGCTGAACAGGTGCCCCTCGGCACAACGAACGACGGTGCGCTGCTCCATCGATCCCCTTCCCATCCCTAACCCAGTACTCACCCGTACTCATCGCGCCCCGGCGGCCTGGCCCCGGGACAGCGTCACATTAGGGGATGTTCCGGACATTCCACACCATGGCTCGCCGCCCCGACCCCACACCCACCGGGGCACTCGCACGCGGCCCAAACAGTACGCTCCCCGCCCGCCCCCACCGGGCTCCGCCACGGCCCGGGACCGGCCGTGCGGCCACTGTCGCGGATGGGGTACAGTGACACTGGAATGAGCAGTCTCTGACGGCTCATCAGGCGGGCGTAGTTTAATGGTAGAACATGAGCTTCCCAAGCTTAGAGCGCGAGTTCGATTCTCGTCGCCCGCTCCAGCAGTAAAGCCCCAGGTCAGCGACCTGGGGCTTTACGCATTGTCCGGGCACCGTCGCGGAGCGGGGGCGGGGCTCGGAGGGCGCCGACGGTCTTCCGGGCGTCGTTGACGGCGTCCAGGTCGGTGCCGGTGCCGTAGAGGTTCTCGGCGGTGGTCGCGGTCGGCTCGGCGAAGTCGGCGGAGGTGGCGTCGACGGCGAGCTCCCCGCCGGTGGCGGTGGCGGTGGCGGTGAGGTGGAAGGTCCAGGTGGGCAGGTCGGTTGTCCTTGCCCGTCCGCGGCCCTCTGGCGCAGTGCCGTCCGATCAAGTGATCATCTCTATGACGTGATGTCATGTTCCATCACCAGAGAGGGTGTTCACGATGTTGGTCGACTGGCCCACCGAGACGTTCGCGCTGCGGCTGCACCGCATTCCCGGCCTGGTGGCCGGTGCTCCGGCGGGGAGCCCGGAGGGTACTCCCGTGGTGCTCGCGCCCGAGACCGGCGGTGACGGTGAGCAGTGGGTGGCCGAGCGGTTCCGGGTGATCAACCACCGGATCCGGCACGTCGCCACCGGCCTCTACCTGACCGCGGAGGCATCGAGCCGGGGTGCCGCGGTCACCCTGCGGCCCAAGTTCCCCGACACCGGCAGCGATTCCTCGTACTGGCGGCAGGCCTGGCGGGCCTTTGTCCAGCGCGACACCGGTCGGCTGATGGCCATGCACGACTCCTCCAACTGCCTCCTCGGCCTGGCCGAACCGGCTGCCGAGCGACCCGGCGGACCGCTGGTCCTGGAGAAGGGCGCCGGGGCCGAGGACCGGTCCTGCACCGCCTGGGCGCCCGCGCCCGTCCCGGCGCCGAAGCCCGCACCGGCTCCGGCGCCGAAGGCCACCGACCTCCCGGTGGGGACGGGACGGGTCCGGGTGCCGGCCCGCCGCTACGAGAAGCGCGTGCGGACCATCGAGCAGATCTTCGACGAGACCAGCTTCCGGGAGGTCCCCGGCGAACTCCTCACCCCGGGCACCCGCATCGAGACCTTCGACTTCGACCAGTACTCCCAGGGCGACTGGTACCAGGAGGGGCGGGAGGGGGGTCTCGTGACCTTCACGGACAGCTACGACACGGCGGGCGCCGCGCGCCGGGCCTTCCACCGCTTGAAGGGGGAGCCCGTCCGCTACGTGGACTCCGGGGAGGTGGACGTCCACTACGTCCCGCCCAAGCTGGTCGCCCGCACCAACTTCCCCGCCGCCCTCTTCGACTGCATCGGCGGCAGCGACGCCATCTTCCGGACGCCGTACCGGCTGCCCAACGGACACGGCTTCTACAACCAGCCGGAGCGCCGCGAGGGCCTCTACTTCCCCAAGCGCGACGGCGCCGGCACCGTCGTGCAGTGGAACAAGACCTGGATCGCGGACAACGACACCACGTCCAAGGTCTTCCTGTGCTTCGACGGCCGCTACTTCATTGACGAGATGGACATCACCTGGGCGGACGACGCGAAGGGCTGACCCCGGATCCGGTGGCGGCCCCACCGTGCCCGGGTGGCGGGGTGCGGTGGGGCCCGGGGCGGGGAACTGTCCGTGCCCGGGGGCCGTCCAAGGAGTGACGGAATGCCTGCCCGGGTTGAACGCCGGGGGGAGTACGGAGGGCCCTGTGCAGTCAGGTGGTGCCGAGCTGAACCTGGGGTGCCCGGACGGGTTCCGCGCCGGCGCGGTGGCCGTGCCGGACTGGTGGCCGGTGTTGGCCCCGGATGTGACGGGCGATCAACTCGACGCCGGGGAGCGGTGCGAGGAGCTGCTGCGGGAGACCGTGGAGGCCCTCCGGCCGGTGCCGGTGTGGCAGGAGGCGGTGCCGCGGGCGGGGGTGCGGTTGGCGGCGCCCGGGCGGCGCGGGGCCGAGGTGCTCTGGTACGTGACCCGCGGGCGGGACCTGTTGACCGTCGTGTCGCCGGGCCGGCGGGCGGAGTTGGCGGGCGCGGTGGAGCGGCAGTGGCGGCGGCGGGGGTGGACGATCACCTCGCTGAACGCCGGACGGGACCGGCCCGGGGTCGCCGCGACGACTCGGGAAGGTTCTCAACTGGTGCTGTGCTTTGGTGAGTTCGGTGAGATCCGAGTGACCGCGAGCCAGCTCGGGGTGGCCCGCTCGGAGCGGGTGCCCGAGTTGCCGGGAGCGGGTGAGCCCGATCCGGCTCCGCTGCCCTACGTGCACTGCGCGTACTGGAGCGCACTGGTGTGACGGACGGGGGGCGGGTTACGGGGGAGGCGTGGAGCGAGTCCCCCCGGACCCGCTCCACGCCGCCACGTCGCGCGGCTTCGGCGCTGCCGCTCCCCCCGACACCCCGGCAGCCTCGCCGTTCCCCCCTGCACCACCCTCCGGCGAGAGCGTCCGCACAGACCCGGCGAGTCCCCACCCCCGGAGACGTCGTGCTCTCACGCTAACAAACCGCGTGGTTGGTTTGTCAATAGTGGGATCCACGAAAAATCCACAATCGTGGCGATGTGGTCGGGCCGGTGTGATGGGCGTCCCACCAGGCAGTTGTGACCTCGCCGGGGTGGTGGGCGGCCGGGCGGCACGCTCCCGGACGCGCACAGCGCGCGGCCCGGAACCCGACATTCCATGCATCATGACAGCACGGAGTGACACCGCGCGAGTGCCCAGCGCAGCGGAGGAGCGGGCTCCGGCGGGCCGGGGCGGTCAGCGCAGCAGCCGGCGCTCCTTGGCCACCGCCACCGCGCCCGCCCGGGTGTCCACGCCCAACTTGTCGTAGATCCGGCCGAGATGGGTCTTCACCGTCGCCTCGCTGATGAACAGCGCCCGGGCGATCTCCCGGTTGCCCAGGCCCTGCGCCAGCTGTTCGAGGATGTCCTGCTCGCGCTCGGTGAGCTGCGGCGAGGGCGCCCGCATCTGCGCCATCACCCGGGAGGCGACCGGCGGGGAGAGCACCGTCCGGCCCCGGGCGGCCGCGTGGACGGCGGCGAACAGCTCCTCCGGCCGCTCGGCCTTCAACAGGTAGCCGGTGGCGCCGGCCGCGATGGCCCGGGTGATGTCGGCGTCGGTGTCGTACGTGGTGAGGACCAGGACGTGCGGTCCGCCCGGGGCGGCGGTGATCCGCCGGGTGGCCTCCACGCCGTCGATGCCCTCGCCGAGCTGGAGGTCCATCAGCACGACCTGCGGGGCCAGTGCGGCCGCCAGCGCGACGGCCTCCTCCCCGGTGCTCGCCTCGCCGACCACCTCGATGTCGCCCGCGCTGGCGAGCAGTGCCAGCAGGCCGGCCCGGACCACCGCGTGGTCGTCGCAGACCAGCAGCCGGACGGCGGCGGAGCCGGTGCCCGGTGCGTCGCTCGACGGGGTGCGCGCTGCGTTCATCGGTGCTCCAGGGGGATCGCGGCGGAGACGACGGTGCCCTCGCCGGGGGTGCTCTCCACGGTCAGCGTGCCACCCAGCTGCCGCAGCCGGGCGCGCATGGCCGACAGGCCGTACCCGCGGGTGCCGCCGGTCGTACGGTGCCCGCCCGCCGCCGGATCGAAGCCCTGCCCGTCGTCGGCGACGTCCAGCACGGCCTGGTCACCCAGGAAGGACAGGGTGATCGCGGCCGCCGAGGCCCCGGCGTGCTCCCGGACGTTGGCCAGCGCGCCCTGGGCGATCCGCAGCAGCGCGGACTGCACGGCCGCCGGCAGCGGGACGGGCGTGCCGTCCAGGTGGAAGCGGACCGGCAGCCCGCTCTCGGCGGACTCCCGTTCGGCGAGCGCCCGCAGCGCGCGGTCCAGGGTGCCGCCGTCGGCGAGCTCGGCCGGGGCGAGGTCGTGGACGAAGCGGCGGGCCTCGGCGAGGTTGCGGGCGGCCACCTCGGCGGCGGTGCGGACGTGGGTGCGGGCGGTCGCCGGGTCGGCGTCCCAGGTGCGGTCGGCGGCCTGCAGCAGCATCTGCTGGCTGGACAGGCCCTGCGCCAGGGTGTCGTGGATCTCCATCGCCAGCCGCTCGCGCTCGGCGAGCGTGCCCTCGCGCCGTTCGGTGGCGGCGAGTTCGCGCCGGGTACGGACCAGGTCGGCGATCAGCGCGCGCTGCCGGGCGGCCTGCCGGGCCATGAACAGGAACACCCCGGTGGCCAGCGCGGCCACCGCGGGCGGCAGCAGGACGAGGGTGGCGTCCGCCGTGCCGGGCAGCCGGACCTCGGCGCTCACCACCAGCAGCGTCAGGGCCGCCACCAACGGGATCGCCGCCTTCGCGGGCAGCGCCCGCAGCCCGGTGTAGATCAGCGGGACGGCGCACCAGGCGAAGCTCGGCGCGAGCAGCACCAGCACCACCCAGAGCGCGACCACCAGCGCCAGCGGCCACCGGCGGGGCCGGCCCGGCGGGGTCGGGCGGCGGTGGTCGAGCCAGGAGGCGGCCGGCTGGGCGACGGCCAGGGCGGCGCTCAGCCCGATCACCCAGGGGATCCGGGGGCTGTCGGCGTGGTGGGTGAGGTAGCGGCTGAGCGCGGCGGCGAGCAGCAGCAGGAAGGCGGAGTCCAGCAGCAGCGCCAGCCGTCCGGCGTCCGGGTCACCGGCGTCGCGCCCGCCGGGGGGCGGACCGGCGGGCGGGCGGGGCTGCTGCACGGGGGCTCCTGGCGCTACGGGCTCCGGACGGGGCTCGGCCGACGGGGCGACGGTGTTCGGCCGACGGCCGACGCCCGAGCAGTGTCGGGCGGGCAGGTCGGGGCGGGGCGGTACGGGCCGGCGCCCGGTGCACTGACCTGCGCCGATCCCTCGATGCTGACCCGTCCGGCCCGGTCCCGCATCAGCCGATCGGTTGACGCCGGAGTCCTCCATCATGCCCGGACGGTCGCGCCGGACCGTCGATGCCGCGCACCCGGATCCGGCCGGAGGATCGGAGCAGAGCCGGGCGGTCCCCCCGCCGCCCGGCCCCGAACCCGCCGCGGACCCCGCGGACCCGCCGTCCCGTTGAGGAGCTGGACCATGAGCTGGACCATGAAGAAGACCTCCGTGCGCACCCGGGTGCTGACCGGCACCGCCGCCGTCGCCGCGCTCGCCGCCGCCGGCGTCGGCGCCGTCTCGGCCAGCGCCGAGACCACCGAGACCCCGGCCTCCCCGGCCGCGGTGAAGGTCGACGCCCAGAACAAGAACCTCGCCCAGAGCACCGGCCTGACCATCGACGCCGCCACCCGCGCCGCCCAGGCCACCCTGGACGCGGCGACCAAGGCCGGCCAGCACGTCTCCGTCGCCGTGGTCGACCGGGACGGCGTCACCCGCGTGCTGCTCAAGGGCGACGGCGCCGGCCCGCAGGCCCCGGAGTCGGCCGAGCGCAAGGCCTTCACGGCGGTCTCCTGGAACGCCCCGACCTCGGAGCTGGCCAAGCGCCTGGCCCAGGCCCCGAACCTCAAGGACATCCCGGGCACGCTGTTCCTGGCGGGCGGTGCCCCCGTGCAGTCCAAGGGCGCTCCGGTCGCCGGCATCGGTGTCGCGGGCGCGCCCAGCGGCGACCTGGACGAGCAGTTCGCGCAGGCCGGCGTGGCCGCCCTGGCGAAGTGACCCGCCCCGCCCGGTCGGCCCGCCGCCGGGGCCGACCGGCCGGGCGAACTCCCGTACCCGGCACCCGCCGTGCTCCCGGGCGACGGCCCGCGGCGGACTCGTTCGGGTGAACAAGGGGAGGGTCGCCGCAGAACAGGCGGTGACCCTTTGAAAAGCCGGTGTCGTTGTCAGTGCCGCGTGGCAGGCTTCCCGGTATGACGGCGTGGACCCTCAACGACATCGAACGTGCGATCCGCTCCTCCTGGGGTGTCGACACCTGCGCGCCCGAGGACCAGGCCCGCTGGCGTCCCGACAATCCCGCCCGCGGCCAGTGCGGGGTGACGGCCATGGTGGTGCACGACCTGCTCGGCGGCGAGCTGATGATGGGCGAGGTCCACGTCGACGGGGTCCGGACGGACCTCCACTGGTGGAACCGCTTCGCCACCGGCTTCGAGATCGACCTCACCCGGGAGCAGTTCGACCCGAACGAGCTGGTCGGCCCCGGCCGCCCGGTCGCCCGCCCGGCCCGCCCCGGCCGGCTCCAGGCCCAGTACGAGCTGCTGCGCCACCGCGTGGTCACCGAGCTGGAGCGCGGCGCCTCGGCCGGCCGCCTCCGCCGCCCGGCCCGGGTCGCGTAGCCGCCCGGCCGGGGCGGCCCGCCCGGCCAGGGAGTCCTTCCTGGACATCCCCGTCCCGCCGAACTCCCCTGACGTACAGTCGCTCCCGGACGAACCAACGTACGGTGACGGCGGCGGACGGAGTACGCGGATGAGCGGGGCGACGGTCGGTTTCGTGGGGCTGGGCGCGATGGGGCAGGGCATGGCCGGCAGCCTGCTGCGCGCCGGCCACTCCGTACGGGTCTGGAACCGCTCGCCCGAGCCGGTGGCCGCCCTGGTGGCCCTGGGCGCCGAGGCGGCCGGCTCGCTCGCCGAGGTGTTCGCCGCCGACACGGTGGTCTCGATGCTGGCCAACGACCAGGCGGTCGAAGGGCTGCTGCTCGACCCCGGGCTGCTGGCGGGCGCGAAGGCGACCCTGCACGTCAACATGGCCACCGTCTCGCTCGCCCTGGCCGAGCGGGCCGAGGAACTGCACGCCGAGCACGGCATCGGCTACGTCGCCGCGCCCGTCCTGGGCCGGCCGCCGGTCGCGGCGGCGGGGAAGCTCAACATCCTGGTCGCGGGCGCACCCGAACTGCTGGACCGGGCCGAGCCCCTGTTCGCCGCGATGGGCGAGCGCAGCTGGCACTTCGGCGACCGCCCCGGGCAGGCCAACACCGCCAAGATCAGCACCAACTTCCTGCTGGCCTGCGCGATCGAGTCGATGGCCGAGGCGTGCAGCCTGGCCGAGGCCCACGGGGTCCGGCCCACCGACCTGGTCGAGATGCTCAGCAGCACGCTCTTCCCCGGGCCGGTCTACTCCGGCTATGGCTCGATGGTGGCCGAGCGCCGCTACGAGCCGGCCGGGTTCCGGCTGCCGCTCGGTCTCAAGGACGTCGGCCTGGCCCTGGAGGCCGGGGCCGCCCGGCACGTCCCGCTGCCCTTCGGCGGCATCCTGCGGGACGCCTTCCTGGACGCGCTGGCGCACGGCGACGGCGAGAAGGACTGGGCGGCCGTCGCCGAGGTCGCCCGCCGCCGGGCCGGGCTGCCGGCCTGACCGACCGCCGGAACCCCTGGCCGACCGCCGGAACCCCTGGCCGGGGCCGCGGAATACCCGGCGGTCCGCCGGTGCTCGCTCGGGTGTCCACAGCACCTGACCGGGGGAGTACCGATGACCGACCAGCCGTCCGACGCCGGGGCGCCGCGCCGTTTCCTGTTCCTGGACGCGAGCTCGCGCGTCGGCGGGAACACTCAGCAACTCGCCCGGCTGGCCGCCGAGTCGAGCCTGCCCGAGGGCGCCGAGCAGCAGTGGCTGCGGCTCGACGAGCACCCGCTGCCGCCTTTCCAGGACCTCCGGCACACCGGTGACGGCCGCTACCCGGAGCCGGTCGGGCACGAACGGACGCTGTTGGAGGCCACCTTGGCGGCCACCGACCTGGTCCTCGTCGCGCCGCTGTACTGGTACACGATGCCGACCAGCGCCAAGCTCTACCTCGACTACTGGTCGGCCTGGTTCCGGGTGCCCGGGCTGGCCTTCCGGGACGGCATGCGCGGGGGCACCCTGTGGGACGTCACCGTGCTGGCCGGGACGGAGGAGCACGCCGAGCCGCTGATCGGCACCCTCAAGCTGACCGCCGAGTACATGGGGATGCGTTGGGGCGGCGCGCTGATCGGCAACGGGACCAAGCCGGGGGACGTCCTGCGGGACGAGCGGGCGCTGATCGCGGCCAAGTCCTTCTTCGCGGGCTGACCCGACCGGAGGTGGCCCGGGGCGGCCCGGGGCGGCCCGGGCCGCCTCCGATCGGACCGATGGATTCAAGCCACCCGGGCCCGTGCGCTACTGTCTTCGCGGGCGTGTACCCGTCACTTTGCGGTCGTCCTTTGCCGAGGTGCAAAAGCCCTACCGACGGACGGAGTTGGGCGATTCGGGCGCCCCGGGCCCGGTCGTGGAACGGAACCGGGCACCCGCCTTCCGAAGTGGCCGAATCGTTCGGTACTCTCCGTCGGAATTTCAGCTTCGCGGGGGAGTGGCGGCATCCACAGCCGCCCCCTCGCGCCCGGGCCTCGCCCGGACACTTCCGTGAGGTCTCCTTGTCCATACGTCGCAGTCTTGCCCTGGCCGGCGTCGCCGCGCTCACGTCCTCGCTGGTGCTCACCGGCGCCCAGGGCGCCATGGCCGTCGGTTCCACCGGCACCCCGTCCGCCGCCGCCCAGGCCGCGCAGGCGAACCACCAGAACCTCGACCTCTCGGTGCGGGGCGTCCCGGACACCTTCGTCGCCGGCGGTGACGCCCGCGTCTTCTCCTACCGGATCCAGAACTCGGCGAAGAACGACTTCGTCGCCTTCCCGCTCCTGAAGTTCAAGAACAAGGCCGGCTCGCTCAAGGCCAAGGACCTCAAGGTCGAGTACCAGCTGCCGGCCGGCCTGCCCGGCGGCGGCACCTGGCGGACCGGCTCGGTCGCGCCCGGTGGCGGCGACGGCGACGACAGCGCCGTGCTGATCCTGCTCGGCGGCGTGAACGACGGCGGCCCCGCCGACGACGCGCTGCTCTTCCTCGCCCCCGGCAAGCGGATCGACATCGACGTCCGGGTCTCCTTCACCAAGGACACCCCGCTGGGCAAGGCCGGTGTCGTCCCGGTGGTCTTCTCGGCCAACGCCGACGACGAGTCCGACAACGGCCACTTCAGCTGCGACGGCATCAAGGGCGCCGGCTTCACCATCAAGGCCGGTGGCGGCGGCAAGCCCACCCCGACCCCCACGCCCACCAAGACCGGCAAGCCGACCCCGACCACCAGCGCGTCGCCCTCGGCCACGACCACGGGGACCCCCACCACGGCGCCGACCACCCCGGCCCCGACCACCCCGGCGCCGACCACCTCCGCGCCGACCACCCCGGCCACCGGCACCGCCTCGCCGTCGGCCCCCTCGACCGACTCCGGCGCGCCGACCACCCCGGCCCCGACGGCCGGCGGCACCGACGTGCAGCAGCCGATCGACTTCCCGGTGGACGTGCCGAAGGTCACCCCGCCGAAGATCACCCCGGCCGTCGTCACCAAGGCCAAGACGGCCGCCGCCGACGCCGGCAAGACCCTCGCCACCACCGGTGGCGGTGACGACACCACCATGATCGCGGCCGCCGGTGGCGCCGTCCTGGTCGCCGGTGTCGGCACCCTCGTGGTGCTCCGCCGCCGCAAGGCCGGCCAGCAGGGCTGATCCGGGGCCGACCCGGGCCCGCCCGGAGCGGCTCCCGCTCGATCGACCCCGTGCCGCCCGGCCGCCGCCGGGGACGGACCTCCCGTCCCCGGCGGCGCGGCGCCGCCGCCCCCGAGGGGCTGCGGCGACGGGCGGCACGGGCGGTTCTCCTCCGTCACATAGGATGTCCGGCCGGAGGGGGCGGAACGGCGGGGAGAGGTACAGGTGCGGGGAGATCGCACGGCACGGGCCACCACCGACTACGAAGCCACGACCGGTCGGATCGCGGGTCTACCGCTCCGCCGGCACCACGTGCTGCTGACAGCGTGGACGGTGCTCTGGTTCTTCCTGGTGGAGCCCAGCGGCGGCTTCTCCTGGCACTACCTGCGCCAGGGCGAACAGCTGCTGTTCAGCGGCCAGCCCGACGGCGGCCTCTCGCTCTACGCCCACCACCCCGAGCTGCAGATCGGCCCGGTCAGCCTGGCCGCCGCCCGGCTCACCGCCCCGTTCTCGCCGCACGTCGGCCAGCTGATCGCCGAGGCGGCGAGTGCCGGGCTCGGCCTGGTGATGCTGGTGCTGGTCGGCCGCACCGCCGCCCTGTACTACCTCGGCACCGGCACCAACCACCGCCGGCTCCAGCAGCGGCTGCTGATCGCCGGGCTGGCGTTCATCCCGATGTGGGTCGAGGTGTCCGTCCGCTTCGCGCACCTGGACGACGTCCTCGCGCTGTTCTTCACCACCCTCGCCGCGCACGCCCTGGCCCGCGGCAAGCCCGTCCAGGTCGCGGTGTTCCTGGCCCTGGCGGTCGATTCCAAGCCCTGGGCGCTCGCCTTCGCCCCGCTGATCCTGGCCCTGCCCCGGCCCGCCTGGCTGCGTACCGTGCTCTGGTTCTGCCTGCTGGTCGCGGTCGCCTGGCTGCCGTTCTACCTGGGCAACCTGGACACCATGGCGGCGGCCAAGTTCACCATCCCGAACCAGCCCGCCTCCGCGCTGCGCTGGTTCGGGGTCACCGACCCGGCCACCCCCTGGTGGGACCGTCCGACCCAGTTCGCGCTGGGCATCGGCCTCGGCTGCGTGGCCGTCTGGCGCGGGCGTTGGCCGGCCGTGGTGCTGCTCGGGGCGGACGCCCGGATCCTGCTCGACCCGAGCGTCTACACGTACTACACGGCCTCGATCCTGCTCGGCACCCTGCTCTGGGACGCGGTCGGCCAGAAGCGGCTGGTCCCGTGGTGGAGCTGGATCGCGCTGGCGGCGCTGTACGGGGGCACACTGTTCCTGCCGTCCGACGCGGCCCGCGGCTTCGTCCGGCTCGCCTTCGTGGTGGTCTCCGCCGCGTACGTGCTGCTCTGGCCCACCCAGCAGTCCCGCCGGCCGCGGCCACCGGCCCAGGGCGGCGGGGAGGGCCGCCGGCGTTCCGCCCGGCGGCGCGAGCGGGAGCTGGTCGACGCCTGAGGCCTCCCGGAACACGGCTTGACCCTCACGCGACGTGAGAGCGGAGGGTGGTGGTCACCACCAGGGAGGAGCTCCGGATGAACGGGGACGAGGGCTACGCGGTCGGCGCCGTGGCGAAGATCGCCAAGGTGACCGTCCGCACCCTGCACCACTACGACGAGATCGGACTGCTGTCCCCCGCGGGACGCACCCGGGCCGGCTACCGCCGGTACGTGGACGCCGACCTCGACCGGCTGCAGCAGATCCTGTTCTACCGCGAGCTCGGATTCGCCCTGGAGGAGATCACGGCGATCCTGGACGACGACTCGGTCAGCCCGACCGAGCACCTCCGGCGTCAGCACCGGCTGCTGACCGACCGGATCGGCCACCTCCAGGAACTCGCCACCGCCGTCGAACACGCCATGGAGGCACGCAGGATGGGCATTCAGCTGAGCCCGGAGGAGAAGTTCGAGATCTTCGGCGAGGGCTACCGCGAGGAGTGGGAGCAGGAGGCCGAGCAGCGCTGGGGGAAGACCGAGGCCTGGGCCGAGTCCCAGCGGCGCACCGGCGGCTACAGCAAGGCCGACTGGCAGCGGATCCAGGAGGAGTTGGCCGGGCTCAACGCCCGCCTGGTCGCGGCCGTCACCGCCGGCGAGCCCGCCGACAGCACCGCGGCCATGGACCTCGCCGAGGAGCACCGGCAGCACATCTGCCGGAACTTCTACGACTGCACGTACACCATCCACCGCGGCCTGGCCTGCCTCTACGTCGAGGACCAGCGCTGGACCGCCACCTACGAGGAGCTGGCCCCCGGGCTGGCGCAGTGGCTGCACGACGCCGTCGTCGCCAACGCCGACCGGCACGAGAAGGCGTAGCGGCGCAGGCGCCCGCTACGCGACCCCGCGCCCGAAGGAGCGCCGGTAGGCGGTCGGTGAGGTGCGCATCACCCGGCCGAAGTGGTGGCGGAAGGTCGCGGCGCTCTCGAAGCCGACCGCCACGGCGACCTCCTCCACCGAGCCCTCCGGCGACTCCAGCAGCGTCAGACTGGCCGCGATGCGCTGGGTGACGACCCAGCGCATCGGGCTGGTGCCGTTGCGGGCGGTGAAGTGCCGCAGGTACGAGCGGTCCGACATCCGGGCGGCCCGGGCCAGCACCGAGACGGTGAGCGGCTCGGCCAGGTGGTCCAGCGCCCACTGCATGCTGCGGGCGACCCCGTCCTCGTCCTCCTCGACCGGACGGACCGCGGCCTCGATGAACTGCGCCTGCCCGCCGTCCCGGTGCGGCGCCACCACGAAGCGGCGGGCCACGCTGTTGGCCACCTTGGCGCCGTGGTCCCGGCGCACCAGGTGCAGGCACAGGTCGATCCCGGCGGCGCTGCCCGCGCTGGTCAACACGTCGCCGTGGTCGACGTACAGCACGTCCGGGTTGACCCGCACCCGCGGGTAGCGCTGCTGGAGGAGGTCGGCGTACCGCCAGTGGGTGGTCGCCTCCTTGCCGTCCAGCAGTCCGGCGGCGGCCAGCGCGAAGGCGCCCGAGCAGATCGAGACGATCCGGGCGCCGCGCTCGTGCGCCGTCCGCAGCGCCTCGACCAGGCCGGGGGAGACGTCGCCGCCGAAGGCGTTGCGCACGCCGGGGACGATGACGGTGTCGGCCGCGGCGAGTTCGTCCAGGCCGTGCCGGGCGGTCAGCGCGAAGCCGCCCACCGCGTCCAGGGGCGTGCCCGGCCGGTCCGCGCACACTTTCAGCCCGTACCAGGGCGCGGCCAGCAGCCCGCCCAGCTCGGGCCGGGCCAGCCCGAACACCTCGACCACCACGCCGAGTTCGAACGGTGCCATGCCCTCGAAGGCGTACACCGCGAGGTCGTGCACGGGCTCCGGGCGGCGGCCGATGGTGACGGCCACCGGCCGCGGCCGGGCGGGCGCGGCCGCGTCGACCGGCTCCTCGACGTACTGCTCGGCCATGCGAACCCCCTGCTCACGGGTGCCGGAACTGCCGGTGAGTCTAGGCCCTGTCCGGTCGTCGCGGCCCGCCCGGAACTTCCCGCGAACTTCCCGCGAATCCCCCTGCAACCTCCACCCGCGCCGCACGTCCATCACTACGGGGGCGGAGGGATCCGGGTCGGACGCGGCTGCGAGGATCTCCCCGATCTCGATCTTGATCAGGTGCCTGACGGTCCGGCGAGCACGCCGCCCACCGTCCCGGGGGAAAGCAGAACCGCACATGTCCATGGCCATCGGCCCGTCCGCCGCGCCACGGTGGGGGCGCGGCTTCTCCGGCCGCGCGGCCCGCGGAGTCCGGGGCGCGGTCGTCGCGCTGTTCGGTGCGCAGGAGGCCGGTGCACCGGCCTCCGTGCTCACCGCGGAGCAGCAGCAGCAGCCGGCGCAGCGCCGCTCCGGCTTCCGACTGGTGCGCGGCGGCCGCGGGCCCGCGGAGGACCGGCCCACGCTGACCGACCTGTACCACGCCCACCGGCTGGGTCTGGTCCGGATGGCGGTCCTGCTGGTCGACCACCAGGACCTGGCCGAGGACGTCGTGCAGGAGGCCTTCACCCAGCTCTACCAGCGTCACGGCGAGCACCTGGACGACCTCGACAACGCGCTCGGATACCTGCGGACCTCGGTGGTCAACGGCGCCCGCTCGATGCTGCGCCGCCGCAGGACCGCCCGGGAGTACGTGCCCCCGCACGAGGCGGACGCCCCCTCCGCCGAGGACCACGCGGTGCTCAACGACGAGCACCGACGGGTGCTCGTCGCCTTGCAGGAGTTGACCCCCCGCCAGCGTGAGGTGCTGGTGCTGCGCTACTGGTCCGACATGTCGGAGGCGCAGATGGCCGAGACCCTGGGGCTCTCCCGGGGCGCCGTGAAGTCCACTGCCAGCCGGGCCCTGGACGCCCTGGAGAAGCACCTGGAGAAGGTTCGATGACCGACAAGTTCCCCCGCTCGGGCGGCGGTGACGGCGGTGGGCCGGCCGAAACCGCTACCGAACGGCTGCTCCGCGAGGCGATGGACGCCCGTGCGTCCCTGATCACCGTCCACGACCTGCGCCCGGCCGCACCCCCGCGGGGCCGGGTCCGCAGGCTCCGCCCGATGTACCTGACCGCCGTGCCGGTCCTCGCCCTGGCCGCCTCCCTGGGGATCGGCCTGCTCGCCTTCCACGGCGACCCGGTCGCCAAGCAGGACGTCCCCCCGCCCCCGGCCGCGAGCATCACCACGCCCCCGACCCCCGGTCCGGACGCGACCCCCACCCCGGACGCGTCGCCCACCCCCGACGGCACCACTCCCACCACCGGCGGTCCCGCCGCGGACCGGCCGCTCTCCGACCTCGTCCCGTCCTCCTCCGGCTCGGGCGTGCCGACCGGGCCGGGCACGCCGTACACCTTCCGCGGCGTCAAGTTGAAGGTGCCGGCCGGCTGGAAGGCCGTGCCGCTCTCGGACCAGGCGGTCTGCCTGCTGAGCCCGGGCGCGCCGACCGATCCCCAGCGGAACTGGTCGTCGGCCGTGTGCGCGCCGTACGGCGTCCAGGTCACGGTCTACAGCTCGGCGGGCGAACTCCAGGGCGGTGCCTGGCCGACGACGGCCGACCTGGACGCCCCGGCCGGCTGGGCGCACCAGGGCAGTTGCCCGGTCTGGGGCAACCCCCACCCGCCGGCGGCGGGCGAGATGAACAGCGCGGGGCCGACGAAGAGCGCGGTCACCGTGGCGGGGAGTCCCGCGGTCAGGTCGCAGTGGCAGGTCACCTGCGGCAGCGACTCCTTCACGACCCAGCTGTGGGCCCTGCCCAAGGACCAGGTCTTCGTCTCGGCGCAGGGGCTCAGGTCCGATTACCAGCCCGGGCTGACGTCCATCGTCAACAGCCTGGACCCGAGCGGCCACCAGGCCCCGGCGGCGGCGGAGCCCGGCCCGAACGACCTCGCGGTCAGCATCGACGGCCTCTCCTCCGGCCAGCAGATGCGGATCGGCAGCGCGGTCGCCACCTTCTCGGTGACCTTCCGGAACACCGGACAGGGCACCTACGACCAGGTCCAGCCGCTGGTCTTCACCGACCGCTACGGGGGCACGCCGACCACGCCCGGCCAGCTGCTGCCCAACGACGGCAAGCTGGAGGTGCAGACGGACGGCGGCTGGTCGGTCCGGGCGATGTCCCGGGGGAGCGACACGTCCTACGCGGTGGCGCAGGACCAGGACGTCTTCTCGCTGGGCCCGGGGCAGAGCAGGCGGCTGACCTACCGGCTGACGATCGGGCCCAAGGACGGGACCGGGGACATGCCGCTGAGGGCGCAGGCCCTGGTGCCGTACCGCGGCAGCGGCGACCTGACCGTGCTCGGGCACCAGGACATCGCGCTCAGGATCGTCCAGTAGCGCGCGGGGCCCGGCCTCCCCGCGGTGGGGAGGCCGGGCCCCGGCTCGGGTTCGGGCTCAGTCTCAGGCTCAGGCCAGCGAGGCCATCCAGGCCTCGACCTCGTCGCCGCGCCGCGGCAGCCCGGCCGAGAGGTTCTCGTTGCCGTCGGCGGTGACCAGGATGTCGTCCTCGATCCGGACGCCGATGCCGCGGTACTCCTCGGGCACGGTCAGGTCGTCCTGCTGGAAGTACAGGCCGGGCTCGACGGTGAGCACCATGCCGGGCACCAGCAGGGCGTCGACGTGCTCCTCGCGGCGCGAGTGGGCGCAGTCGTGCACGTCCAGGCCGAGCATGTGGCCGGTGCCGTGCAGGGTCCAGCGGCGCTGCAGGCCGAGCTCCAGGACCTTCTCGACGTCGTACACCGAGGCGTCCAGCAGGCCCCAGGCGAGCAGCCGCTCGGCGAGGACGCGCTGCGAGGCGTCGTGGAAGTCGCGGAAGCGGGCGCCCGGGCGGACCGCGGCGATGCCGGCCTCCTGGGCGTCGTACACCGCGTCGTAGATCTTCCGCTGCAGCCCGGTGAAGGAGCCGCTGATCGGCAGGGTGCGGGTGACGTCGGCGGTGTAGAGGGTGTGGGTCTCCACGCCGGCGTCCAGCAGCAGCAGCTCGCCGGGGCGGACGTCGCCGTCGTTGCGGACCCAGTGCAGGGTGGTGGCGTGCGGGCCGGCCGCGGCGATGGTGCCGTAGCCGACGTCGTTGCCCTCGACCCGGGCGCGGCGCCAGAAGGTGCCCTCGATCCAGCGCTCGGAGGTGGCGACGGCCTGCCCGAGCTCGCGCACCACGTCGGTGAAGCCGTTGACGGTGGCGTCGCAGGCGGCGCGCAGCTCGCCGATCTCCCACTCGTCCTTGACCAGGCGCAGACCGCTCAGGAACTCCTTGAGGTCGGCGTCCTTGTCGGCGTCCAGCACCTCGGCGAGCGCGGCCTCCAGGCCGGCGTCGTAGCCGCGGACGATCCGGGTCGGCACGGCGGAGTCCTTGGCGCGCCCGGCCAGCTCCTCGGCGGCCTTGCGGACGTCGCGGGCGGGCAGGCCGAGCAGCTGCTCCTGCTCGGTCAGGCTGTGCCGGCGGCCGACCCACAGCTCGCCGTAGCCGTCCAGCCAGAACTCGCCGTTCTCGCGGTCCGAGCGGGGCAGCAGGTAGAGGGTGAACTCGTGGCCGGCGTCGCCGGTCGGCTCGCCGACCAGCACCGCGTCCTCGGTCCGGTCGCCGGTGAGGTGCACGTACTCGCTGGCGGCGCGGAAGTTGTAGTCGGTGTCGTTGGAGCGCACCCGCAGGTTGCCGGCCGGGACGACCAGGCGCACGCCCGGGTGGGCGGCGGACAGCGCGGCACGGCGCGCGGCGGCGTACGGGGCCTGGGCGACCGGGGTGAGGCCGTGCAGCTCGGTGTCGGCCCAGCCGGTCCTCATCGAGGCGGACAGCTCGTCCGAGATCTCGCCGTAGAGACCGTTCTTGCGGCCCTTGAACGGCGGCGGCTCCTCGCCGCCCTCGGCCTCGGGGTTCTCGGCCACTGCGGGGGTCCGGTCCTCGGTCACGTGCAACGCCTCCTTGGGGGTGGTACCGCCGCCCTCGGGGGAGGTGTCGGGTCGCGACACGCGCGGGCGGCCGTGCGTCCATGGTACGGACGCCCGGCCGCCCTCCAGTCCGGGGTTCGCATACCTACTCGAAGCGCGCGGCCAGCAGCATCAGGTCGTCGGTGGCCGGGGAGGCGTCCGGGGCGGGGCAGACGGCCAGCAGGTGGGCGCAGAGCCGTTCCGGGTCGATCCGCACGTCGCGCGGGGCGTCGGCGGCGGCCCGGCGCAGGTTGGCCTGTCCGGCGTGCAGGGTCGGGCCGCAGCGGCGGGCCAGGCCCTCGGTGTAGAGCAGCAGGGTGTCGCCGCGCCCGGCGGTGAGCTCGACCCCGGGGGCCTCCCAGCAGGCCAGCATGCCGAGCGGGGCGGAGAGCGAGGTCTCCACGAACTCGGCGCCGTGCCGGCCGACCAGGACGGGCGGGCAGTGCCCGGCCCCGGCCAGGGTGATCCGGCGGTCCTCGGGTTCGATCCAGGCGTAGACGGCGGTGGCGGTGCGGGTCGGCTCGGTGGTCTTGAGCAGCAGTTCCAGGTCGCCGAGGACGGAGACCGGGTCCTCGCCCTCCAGCACCGCGTACGCCCGCAGCGCGGCCCGGATCCGGCCCATCGCGGCGGCCGCGCCGGGGGCGGAGCCGGGGCCCGCGCCGGGGCCGTCGCCGGAGACCGAGCCGACGGTGAGGCCGACGGTGCCGTCCGGCAGCGGGATGGCGTCGTACCAGTCGCTGCCGCTGGAGCGGTCCAGGCCGGCCGGGACGAGCCGGGCGGCCAGCCGCAGTCCGGGGGTCTGCGGGAGGTGGTCCGGCAGCAGGCCGCGGCGCAGCGCCTCGGTGGTGCGCAGGGTGCGTTCCGCCTCCAGCTGCTTGGCGAGCAGCGGGGCGGCGATCTCGCAGTAGTGGCGGGCGAGTTCGCGCTGGCAGTCGGTGGGCTGGGCGGGCCGGTCGTAGAACCAGACGGCGGCGGCGAGCGGGCCGTCCTCGACGGTGGCGAGCGGGAGGCCGTAGGCGCCGCCGAGGCCGAGGTGGACGGCGAGTTCGCGCAGCCGGGCGCCGACGGCCGGGTCGTCGGCGAGGTCGGCGGAGTGCAGCTGTTCGGGCCGGTCGTGCTCGCTCAGCAGCCGGGCGAGCAGGCTCTGTTCGGTCGGGACGGTCTCCAGGGCGCCGAGGCTGGCCCGGTCCAGGCCGAGGCCGACGGGCTGGCCGGTGCCGCCGCCCGGCAGCAGGGTGACCAGGACGCCGCGGTCGGCGCCGAGCAGGGCGGCGCCGGAGGCGAGCACGGCGTCCAGGGTGGCGGTGGTGCCGCGGGCGCGGGCGAGCCGCTCGGTGTGCTCGTACAGGCTGGTGATATCGGACAGGCGTCCGGCCAAACGGTCCTGCACCGTGGTGGACGGTGCCGCGGGGCCGTCGGCTCCGCCGTCCGGCGCGTCGGTGGGGCCGGGCAGGTCCGGCGGCGGGTCGAGGACGGTGAGCCCGCCCGCACAGCCGGTCTCACCCGGCTCTGCGGGCGGCGTCGACGGCTGGGCGGCCGACGCGTGGGACTTGGTCATGCCGCCACTCCTGACGCGGTGCTACGTGCCATGCGAAACCCCCAGGTACGGCCAATGTGGAGCGAGCACGGCCAAAGGACGCGTTTCGCCTCGATTCGCTACTACTCGTCATTGATCGACAGCAATGCCACCACTTCTACACAGGCCATTCGGGGCATGTCCAGATCCAGGACGACGCGGTGGCCGGTTCCACGTCCGCGCGACCCGGTCGGAGGGCGCGCACCGGGCGCGGCGCGCCGGTCGGAGCCGCAGGCATGGAGAGAGCCGGGAGCGGGCAGAACCGAGGGGACGGACCGGGCGGCCGTCCGGATCGTATGTCCGCGCCGCCCGCGATCCCGGCTGGCCGGAAGTCTCTCACTCGTACGGTGGAACCAAGCGCGCCCGGGCGGCGTCCATCCGGTCGCATACGGGATTCTCGTTCCAGGGGCTGTTCCAGTGCGCGGCCCTTCTCATGTCGTGCTCCACACCGTGCTCCACGTCGTAGCCGCGCCGTCCGCCGTGCCGCCCGCCCCGCTCCGCGCCCTTCCGGGGCCGTGCCGCCGCGGGCCCCTGCGGCGGGTCCCGACGGATGTCGGTGGGGCGGAGCGAACCGAGCGGTCAGGGAAAGGAACGAGCGCCATGCGTGAGAACCCGAAGAGCCCGAGGAGCCGGTCGCAGGAGTCCCGGGAGCCGCAGGAGTCGTCCGCCCGGCTGGCCGCGGCCCTCACGGCCGCCGTCGAACACCGCTGGCCGGTGGTGCCCGGCACCGTGCTGTGCGGCGGCCGCTGTTCGTGCGGGGAGCCGGACTGCCCGGCGCCCGGCGCCCATCCGCACGATCCGTCCCTGCTGGCCGCCACCACGGACCCCCGGATGGTGCGCTGGTGGTGGGAGCGGCAGACCCCGGACGCGCCGGTGCTGGCCGCCACCGGCTCCGCGGTCTCGGCGGTCAGCCTGCCCGCGGCGGCCGGTGCCAGGGCGCTGGTCCACCTGGGCGCGCTGCGGCTGCCGCTCGGCCCGGTGCTCGCGATGCCGGGCCGCTACGCCCTGCTGGTGGCCCCGTACTCGCTCGACGCCCTGGGCGAGATGCTCGCCCAACTCCCTTCGGTACCAGGATCGTTGCGCTACCACGGGCCGGGCGGCTTCCTGCCGCTGCCGCCCGGCGGCGGGGCCGGGAGGGTGCGCTGGGTGCTGGCGCCGCGGCCGGCCGCGGACGGTGGGGTCCGGTTGCCGCAGGTCGGGCCGCTGCTGGGGGAGTTGGTGGAGGCGACGGTCCGGCTGGACAGCGGGCGCTCGACGTACTGACGGATCGCCGGGTCGGGCCGGACGCCGGGCCCGGTGGTGCGGGGCGTTCCGGAAAAGAAAAGATCCGGCCGCTGGCGACGGGGGATGCACCAGCGGCCGGACTCTTTAGACAGTAACAAGGATCCGCGCCCGCGCCAATTTCCAAGACGCCCTCCAGGCCCGGAAATTGCGGCTTCCCGGCGACAATGTGACGCGTATCACCCGGATCCTGCGCGCTTTAGTTCAGGGTGACCTGACGGTTCACCAGGTTCGCGCGGGCGCGCCGCTCCTCGGCGGTCAGCTCGGTCGGGTCGGCGAGGACGGCGGCGAGCCGCTCGCCGAACTCGGCGGCCGGCTTCTCGCAGTCGGCGGCGGTCATGGCGAGCGGGAGGTCCCACACCGGGACGGTCAGGCCGTGCGCGCGGAACGAGCCCACCAGGCGGGTGTCCGCGCCGAGCGAGGCCTCGCCGGCGGCGTTCAGCCGGGCCAGCGCGTCCAGCAGCCGCTCCTCGGGCACGGTCATCACCCAGCGCAGGTGGTTCTTGTCCGGGGTGCCGCACCAGTAGGCGGCGTCGACGCTCGCGAGCTTCTCGGTCGGGATGGCGGAGGCGTTGGCGCGCTCCAGCGAGGCGGCGACCTCGCCGGTGGCGGTCTCGGCGTCCTCCAGCCAGAACTCGAAGCCGGTGTGCACGGTGGGCGTGAACGCGGCGGAGGCGTCCAGCAGGTCCTGGAGGCGGCGGCCGCCGGGGACGGTCCGGCGGGCCGGGACGGGGCTGCCCGGCTCGGTGGCCAGGGCCAGCTCCAGGGCGTCCGCGAGGTCGCGGCTGAGGTCGCCCGAGGAGGACTGGGTCTGCAGGCCGAGCAGGATCGAGCCGTCGGGGCGGCGCAGGGCCGGCCAGGCCAGCGGCAGCACCGTCGCCAGGGTCACCGACGGGACGTCGCCCCCGGCGGTCGCGGTCACTCCGGCGGCCAGCGTCAGCGGCACCGTGGCGGCGGGCACCAGCTCGCGCAGCGCCACCCAGTCGGCCTCGCCCGGCAGGCCCTCGAACGGGCGGTGCACCAGCTCCTGCACGGCGTGCGAGGCCTCCCGGCCGTGGCACGCCTTGTAGCGGCGGCCCGAGCCGCAGGGGCAGTCCTCGCGGGCCCCGACCACGGGGATCTCGCCCGTGACGGCGGTGGTGGACTGGCGCTGCGGCGCCTTCTTGGCGGCCTTCTTGCCCATGCTGCGGCTCTCCCGGGGACGGTGGTCCTGTTTCACGGGAAGCCTACTGAGGTTCTCCCGGCGCGCGGGAACGCGCCGGGGCGGGTGCCGTACGCCCGGGTGCCGTACGCCCGGGTGCCGTACGCCCGGGGATCGGGCGCCCTCGTACCGGGCGCCCTCGTACCGGTCGGACGGGTGCCGGTCGGACGGCTACGCGCTGCGGGCGGTGCCGCCCCCGGTGCGCCGGGCGTGCCGGGCGCGGGCGGGCAGCGCCGCCCAGACCGTGACCTCGCCGGGCGCGTCCCGGACGCCCCAGTCGCTGGCCAGCTGGTCGACGATGGCCAGGCCGCGGCCGCCGCGCGAGGTCAGCGAGGGGCTGGCGGGCAGCGGCCGGGTGGCCGCGCCGCCGTCGGTGACCTCCAGGGTGAGCACGCCGTCGGCGTGCATCTGCCAGCGGACCAGCACACCGCCGGCCGGCTCGGCCGTGCCGTCCTCGGGCTCCCGGCCGCCCGGCGCCGGGTGCGTCCCGGAGGGGACGCCGACCAGCACCTGGTCCACCACCTCCGCCCGGGCGCCGCGGCCCAGGGCGGGCAGCGGGCCGAGTGGACGGGCGTACCGACAGGCGTTGCTCAACAGTTCGGAAAGGATCAGAACAGCATCATCGATGACCGGTTCCGGTATCTGCCGGTCACCCAGATCTCGACGCAGTCGGCGCCGTGCGACCCCGACACTCGCTGGGCCGTGCGGCACTGCCATGGTCGATGAAGTCGGCACTTCACGCGCCACCATCAACGCCACCCCCGGACCTCCTTCAGCGTATGCCGAGGGATGGATGCCCCTTGGTAATGCGTCGGAAACGACCGTCGGAGGATCCTGCGGGCCCTTTTCCGGCGGCGCGACTCAGGGTCGACAAGAGGTCATTCCGTGCTCACCCTCCGTCGCCCGATCGCAAGAATTCCGGCAATACCGTGCGCGGAAGGTTTGACTGCCGACCAGGGTGATCAGGTTTCCCCGGGGACGCGGGGCGCCCGGCTCCGGCTCAGCGGCCGAGCTGGGCCAGCACCTCGGCGGGCCTGTTGGTGATGATCGCGGAGACCCCGAGCTCCAGGCAGAGCTCGACGTCGGCCGGCTCGTCCACCGTCCACACGTGCACCTCGTGGCCCAGCTCGCGCAGCCGGGGCACCAGCTGCGGCTTGGCCTTGATCAGCTCGATGCCGGGGCCGGCGATCCGGGCCCCGCCCGGCAGCGGCTGCCCGGGGCGCAGGCGGCCCAGCAGCGGCAGCATCCGTTCGATCAGGAACACCCGCCGGTAGTCGGGCGCGGCGGCGGCCACCCGGTTCAGCGCGATCGAGGAGAAGCTCATGATCCGGGCGGACGGGCGCTCGCCGTCCGGCGCGGTGCCGATCTTGTACCGCTCCAGGGTGCGCAGCAGCTCGGCCTCGACCCGGCCGCGGAACCGCACCGGGTGCTTGGTCTCGATCGCCAGGTCCACCGGGCGGCCGCAGTCCACCACCAGTTCGAGCAGCCGCTCCAGCCGCAGCACGCCGCGCAGCTCGGGGTCGGTGCTGGGCCGGCCGGTCTTCCAGGCGCCGAAGTCGTACGCCTCCAGCTCGGCCAGCGTCATCGCGGAGACGGTGCCGCGGCCGTTCGAGACCCGGCCGATCCGGCGGTCGTGCACGCAGACCAGGTGGCCGTCGGCCGTCACCCGCACGTCGCACTCGACGGCGTCCGCGCCCTCGTCGAGCGCGCGCCGGTACGCCGCGAGGGTGTGCTCGGGCAGGGCGTGGGAGGAGCCGCGGTGGGCGATCACCTGGACGGAGGGCGTGGTGCGCGCCGCCGCCGAGGGCAGTTCTGGGCTGGTCACGGCCCCAACGATAGGGGGCGCGGGTGAACCCGGGGCGAAGCCGGTCCCAACCTGCGGGGCCGGCTCCGCCCCCGGTGCGTCAGGCCCGGGCGGCGCGGCGGGTCAGCGGGGTGAGCCCCCAGGTGACCAGCGCCGGCACCAGGAAGGCGAACAGCGAGGCCGAGGTCCACTCCTGCGGGGTGAAGTGCAGGGTCCGCTGGGCCGAGGTCCAGAAGTCCACCCACCCGTCGCCCACCGCGGTCGGCGCGATCAGCTGGTAGACGGCGAAGCCCAGCACCCACGGCAGCAGCATCAGCCAGCGGGACGGCGCCCGCTCGGAGAGGTCCCAGCCGTGCCGGCCGGCGCCGAAGAAGTAGTCCACCGCCAGCACCGCCAGCAGCGGCACGAAGACCGAGCCGATCAGGCCGAGGAAGTTGCTGTAGGTGTCGGTGAACCGGTCGATGCGCAGTGCCAGCACGGTGGTCAGCACGCCGATCCCGCCGCTCAGCACCCGGCGGTCCACCCGCGGCAGCAGGTTCTGCAGCGACATCGCGGTCGAGTAGACGTTGGCGAAGGACTGGTCGGTCTCGCGCAGCACCAGCACCAGGAGGAACAGCCAGCCGGCCCAGACACCGAGGAAGGAGTCGAAGATCCGGCTCGGGTCGCCGTCGGACTGGAGCAGCGCCATCAGCCCCAGCACGTAGCACCAGACCTGGGCGACGGTGTAGCCGGAGAAGCTGCCCCAGAAGGCCGACTTCGGGCTGCGCGAGTGCCGGGTGTAGTCGGCGGCCATCGGGACGAAGGAGATCGACACCGCGATCATCGCGTCGGTGGCGCCCAGGAAGCCGTGCCAGTTGCCCGCGCCCGGGTCCGGCACGCCCTGGCGGCCCAGCTGGACGGTGAAGTACACCATCGCGACCGCGACCGCCCCGGCCACGAAGCGGCGCAGCACCGCGATCGAGCCCAGCGGCCAGATCGTCAGCGCGGTGGTCAGCGCGCCCGCGAGCAGCACGAACAGCCAGCGGTAGTCGCTGGTGTGGGCGACGGTCTGGGCGCCCGCCGCGATGGTCAGCAGCTCGAACACGCCCCAGCCGACGCACTGGACGATGTTCAGCACGGTCGGCAGGTAGGACAGCCGGGTGCCGAACAGGCCGCGCAGGTTGGCCATCGCCGGGGCGCCGGTGCGGGCCCCGATCAGCGCGGCGACGCCGAGCATCGCGGTGCCGACCGCCGTACCGGTCACGATCGCCGTCACCGCGGCGGCCAGCGACAGCTCGCTGCCCTTCTCTCCGAGCACGGTCGCGGCGGTGGAGAAGCCGATCAGGCTGACGCCGAGGTTCATCCAGAGCGCGAAGTGGTCCCGGAAGCGCAGGGTGCGCGGCGGCTCGGTGTCCAGGACCAGCGGTGCCTCGACACGGTGGTCCAGCAGCGCGGCGCCGGCCAGGTCCGGGGGGAAATCCTTGGACGCGGGCGCGCCAGGAGAAGAGGATGGCGAAGCAGGCGGCATGGCCGATACTCCCTACGCCGGCATTACCCGGACAGGTTCCGGCGGTCAGCGCCCCCTCGACGGTCCGCCGGTCACTGGCCTGGCGTACGGTCGACATGCGCACTCTCAGCCTGGTCGGTCCAAGCTCCCGCGTGTCAGTTTGGAGCGACAGGCTAACCGGCACGGGTACGAACGCCAAAGGCCACGGGGTGCGCGGTCCGCATCGCGGGACGCCGGGCGGGGGTGGGGAGCCCCGGTTGTCGGTGGCGGCTAAGGATTCTTATGAGTTATTCAGAGGGGTCCTTACGGCAATCGAATCGCCGGTGCGAAAAACTATGGTCCTTGGTTCTGTCAGCTATGGAGGTCGTCCGTGAGCACCGAGCGCGAGGTTGGGCCCACCGGGCCGCAGGGGGAGCAGCCCGCGGGGGCCCCGGAGGCGGCGGGTGCCGTTCCCGACGGCACCGCTCAGGGCGGCCACAAGCCGACCATGGCCTTCAGCCGGGTTCCCGAGCCGAAGGACGAACCGGTGGACAACCCGGTGGCCGGGCCGGTGGACGGGTCGGCCGACGCCGCCCCGGCCGACAGCGGTCACCAGCCGACCATGGCGTTCGGCCGGGTCCCGGAGCCGGCCGCCGCGAGCGCGGCGGCCGAGGCCGCCCCGGCGGAGGGCGGGCACAAGCCGACCGTCGCCTTCACCAAGGTGCCCGCGCCGGAGGCCCCGGCCGCGCCGGCCGCGCCCGCCGTCGAGGAGCCCGCCGTCGACCCGGCCACCGGCTACATCGACGCCCCGCCGCCGGTCCTGCCGCCCGCGCCGCCCGCCGCCCCCGCCCCCGCCCCGGTCGCCGCCGCTCCGGCCGCGCCCGCCCTGCCGCCGGGCACCCCGGGCAGCAACCCGTACGCGACCCCGACCCACGGCGTGCCCGCCGCCGGCGCCCACGAGGGCTACGGCGTCCCGGCCGCCAACGCCCAGGAGCCGTACGGCGCTCCGGCCGCCGGTGCGCCCGTCGCGCCCGGCGCACCCGGTCACCACCCCTTCGGCGCCGGCCAGCCGCTCGGCGGCTGGGGCGGCGGCCACGACGCCGGCGCGGGCCACCCCGGCGGCCCCGGCGGTCCGTTCGGCTACCCCGCCGAGTACCCCGGCGGCCCGGGCGGCCACGGCCCGCGCAAGAAGCGCGGCGGCCTGGTGGCCCTGCTCGCGGCCGTCGCGCTGGTCGCCGGCATCGCGGGCGGCGCGGTCGGTGTGGTCGCCAGCGACCACGCGGGCAGCAGCAGCTCGGCGGACGACCACCGCAGCACCACCGTCCAGGCCAGCAACACCCAGAAGAACGAGCCCGTCCCCGGGTCGATCGCCGCCATCGCCCAGAAGGCGCTGCCCAGCGTCGTCACCATCAAGGCGCAGAACAGCACCGAGTCGGGCACCGGCACCGGCTTCGTCTTCGACACCGAGGGCCACATCCTCACCAACAACCACGTGGTCGCGCCGGCCCTCAACGGCGGCAAACTGACCGTCAAGTTCGCCGACGGCACCTCCTACACCGCCTCGGTGCTGGGCCACGCCGAGGGCTACGACGTCGCCGTGGTCAAGATCGACAACCCGCCGAAGAGCAAGCTGTCGCCCCTGCCGCTGGCCGACTCCGACAAGGTCAACGTCGGTGACGCCACCGTCGCGATCGGTGCGCCGTACGGCCTGGAGTCCACCGTCACCAGCGGCATCGTCAGCGCGAAGGACCGCCCGGTCGCCTCCGGCGACGAGACCGGCTCGCAGGCCTCGTACATGAACGCCCTGCAGACCGACGCCTCGATCAACCCCGGCAACTCCGGCGGCCCGCTGCTGGACTCCAGCGGCGCGGTGATCGGCATCAACTCGGCGATCCAGTCCAACGCCTCCGCCAACGGCCGGGCCGGCAGCATCGGCCTGGGCTTCGCCATCCCGATCAACCAGGCCAAGTGGGTCGCGGACACCCTGATCAAGACCGGCAAGCCGGTCTACGCCAAGCTCGACGTGCTGCGCAACGACGACTACAAGGGCGACGGCGCGCAGATCCAGACCAAGGACATCCAGGGCCAGCCGGCCGTCACCCCCGGCGGCGCGGCCGACAAGGCCGGCCTCAAGCCGGGCGACGTGATCACCAAGCTCGGCGGCGCGCCGATCGAGAACGGTCCCGCCCTGGTCAGCCGGATCTGGACGCACAAGCCGGGCGAGACCGTCGACGTCGAGTACACCCGCAACGGCCAGACCATGACCACCAAGGTCACGCTCGGCCAGCGGGACGGCGATCAGTGACCCCCCGGGCCCGCGGAATCGTGTGCGCCGAAGGCCGTCGGACCCGTTAGGCTGACCTCCGCCTGGAGAGCTGCCCGAGCGGCCTAAGGGAACAGTCTTGAAAACTGTCGTGGCGTGACCCGTCACCGTGGGTTCGAATCCCACGCTCTCCGCCGGTAGGAGAAACCACCTGCTCAGGGCGGGTGCCGAGATCGTTTCGGCACCCGCCCTCGGTGTTTTCCGGGGCGGGCCGGCGGCGGGCCGGCGGTGCGCCGACGCGGGGTCGCGGCCGGGCCGGCGGCCGGGGGTTGACCCTGACACAGGGGGAGACGGTGGAGTGGGAGCACCATGTTGAACATCGGAGACTTCGCCGTCCACGGCCGGGTGTCGGTGCGGATGCTGCGCCACTACGACGCGATCGGCCTGCTCACGCCCGCCAGGGTGGACCCGGCCACCGGGTACCGCTCCTACGAGGCGGTCCAACTCGCCCGGCTGAACCGGGTGATCGCGCTCAAGGAGCTCGGCTTCACGCTGCAGCAGGTGCGGGCCGTGCTGGACGAGCACCCGGACCCGGCCGAGCTGCGCGGGATGCTGCGGTTGCGGCGGGCCCAGCTCGCCGAGGCGATCGCGGCGGACGAGCAGCGGCTGGCCCGGGTGGAGGCGAGGCTCCGGACGATCGAGAGTGAGGGGAACATGTTCGAGCACGATGTCGTGGTGAAGCCCGTTCCGTCCGTGCGGGTGGCCCAACTGAGCGGTGTGGCGGCGAGTTACGCGCCGGAGGACATCACCCCGGTGATCGGCCCGCTCTTCGACGAGCTGTGCCGGCGGGTGGAGCAGGCCGGGATCGAGGTGGTCGGGCCGTCCGTCGCCCGGTACGAGGACGGGCCGGAGGGCGACGGCTCGGTGGTCGTCCGGGTGGCCCTCCAGGTGGCGCCGTCCGTGCGGGCCGACCGGGACGGCATCGAGGTGGTCGACCTGGCGCCGATCGAGGAGGCGGTGACCATCGTCCACCGCGGCTCGATGGACGACGCGATGGGCAGCTTCCAGGCCCTGGCCCGCTACATCGACCAGAACGGCTACCGCTCGACCGGCTACGCCCGGGAGCGCTACCTGGAGACCCCGGCCGACCGGTCCGACTGGGTCGTCGAGTTCCAGGAACCGGTGGTCCGCAGGTAGCGGCCGCCGCTTGCCCTCGACCAGGTCGAGGGTCCTAGCGTCACCCGGCATGACCACCGCGATCTCCGCCGGGACGGCCCGGCGCACCGCCCTGCCCCGGCCGTACCTGCTCTGGCTGGCCGGGGCCCAAGCCGGGCTGCTGGGTGACGCCGCGCTGTCCTTCGCCCTCGGCTGGGCCGCCTCCGGGTACGGCGGCGGGGCGGCCGGGCTGGTGCTGACGGCGGTCACCGTGCCCCGTACGGTGCTGGTCCTGCTGGGCGGGGCGGTGGCGGACCGGTTCGGCGCCCGCCGGGTGATGCTCGCCGGGGACGCGGTGATGCTGGTGGTGACCGCCGCACTGGCGCTCGCGGTGGCCGGCGGCCGGGGCGCGCCGCTGTGGCTGCTGGTCGGGGCGGCCGTGGTGACCGGGACGGTCGACGCGTTCTACCTCCCGGCGAGCGGCTCGATGCCGCGCCGGCTGGTGCCCGCGGACCGGCTGCCCCGGGCGCTCGCGCTGCGGCAGGCCGGCGGGCAGTGCGCGGTGCTGCTCGGGGCGCCGCTGGGCGGCCTGCTGGTCGCCGGGGGCGGGCTCGCGGGCGCGGCGGCGGCGGACGCGGTGAGCTTCGCGGTCGTCCTGCTGGTGCTGCTGCGGGTCCGGCCGGACGGGGAGGGGCCCGGTCCGGCTCCCGCCGCCGCCCCGGTGGGCCTGCTGCGGGAGGCGGGGGCGGGCGTCCGGCTGGCTCTGGGGGATCCGCTGCTGCGGGCCGCGCTGCTGCTGACCGGGGCCGCCGCGGGGGCGCTGCTGCCCGTGGTCTCGCTGCTCGGCCCGCTGCTCGCCCGGGCACACGGCTGGGCGGCGGGCACCGCCGGACTGGTGACCGCCGGTCAGGCGGCGGGGGTGCTCGCGGTGGCGGCGTCGGTCGCCTGGCGCGGCGGGCTGCCCCGGCCGGGGGTCGGGGCGGCCGCCGGGCTCTGCACGGCCTCGGTGGGTACCGTGCTGCTGGCGCTGTCCGGCGGTCCGGGGACGGCGGTGGTCGGCAGCACGGTGGTGGGCCTCGGCTCCGGACTGTTCGCCTGTCACCTCGGGCCGCTGGTGCTCGGCGGTGCTCCGAGCTCCCATCTCTCGCGGGTGCAGGCGCTGTTGACGCTGGTGCAGAGCCTCGCCCTGGTGCTGTCCACCGGGCTGCTCGGGACGGCCGCGGACGCGACGGGGGCCGTCCTGCCCGCCCTGCTCTGCGCCCTCGCCACCGGGGCGGCCGGGCTGGCGGCCCTCGCCACCCCGGTGCTGCGCCGGGCCTGAGCGACCGGCACCGCCGGTCGGCGGGACGGGGGCCGGCGTCCGGGGGCCGGTGCCGAGGCCCACTTGCCCGGCTCCGGGCCTCGGGGCAGAGTGCGGAGGTGGCGGCGGTGCGGTGGTGACTGGAGGCGGCGATGAGTGATCTGACGGACCGACTGGCACTGGGCCTCCCGGCGGAGGCGGTGGTGGTGGATCCGGACGTGACCGCCGCCTACAGCCACGACATGGCGGGCTTCTGCGCCGCCGGGACGCCCGCCGTGGTGGTCTTCCCGGAGACGGTCGAGCAGGTGCAGCACGTGCTGCGCACCGCGACCGAGCTGCGGGTGCCGGTGGTGCCGCAGGGGGCCCGGACCGGGTTGTCGGGGGCGGCGAACGCCGTCGACGGCTGCGTCGTGCTGTCGCTGGTGAAGCTGAACCGGATCCTGGAGATCGACCCGGTGAACCGGGTGGCGGTGGTCGAGCCGGGCGTGGTGAACGCGGAACTGTCGCGCGCGGTCGAGGAGTTGGGGCTCTGCTACCCGCCGGACCCGTCCAGCTGGGAGACCTGCACGATCGGCGGCAACATCGGCACCGGCGCGGGCGGGCTCTGCTGCGTGAAGTACGGCGTCACCAGCGAGTACGTGCTCGGGCTGGACGTGGTGCTGGCGGACGGCCGGCTGCTGTCCACCGGGCGCCGCACGGCCAAGGGGGTGGCCGGGTACGACCTGACCCGGTTGTTCGTCGGCTCGGAGGGCACCCTCGGGGTGGTGGTCCGGGCGGTGCTGGCGCTGCGGCCCGCGCCGGAGCCGCAGCTGGCGCTGGCGGCGGAGTTCCCCAGCGCGGACGCGGCGGGGGCGGCGGTCTGCGCGGTGATGGAGCGCGGGCTGACCCCGTCGCTGATGGAGCTGATGGACGCGGTCTCCGTCCGGGCCGTCAACGAGCTGGGGCAGATGGGGCTGCCGGAGTCGACCCGGGCGCTGCTGCTGGTGGCCTTCGACGGGCCGGACCGGGAGGCCGGGCTGGCCCGGGTCGCGGAGCTGTGCCGGGAGGCCGGGGCGACCGAGGTGGTTCCGGCCGAGGACCAGGCGGAGTCGGACCTGCTGCTGGCGGCCCGGCGGCTGGCGCTGCCCGCGCTGGACCGGCTGGGCACCACGATGATCGACGACGTGGCGGTGCCGCGCTCCCGGCTGGCCGAGATGCTGAACGGCGTCGCGGCGATCGCCGAGCGGCACGCGCTGACGATCGGGGTGGTCAGCCACGCCGGGGACGGCAACACCCACCCGATCGTGATCTTCGACGCCGCGGACCCGGAGCAGACTGCGCGTGCCCAGCGCTCCTTCGACGAGATCATGGCGCTCGGGCTGGAGCTGGGCGGCACCATCACCGGGGAGCACGGGGTGGGGCTGTTGAAGCGGGACTGGCTGGCCCGTGAGCTGGGGCCGGTCGGGCTGGACCTGCAGCGGCAGGTGAAGGCGGTCTTCGACCCCTTGGGCATCCTCAATCCGGGCAAGATGGTCTGATTTTCAGCGCGGATATCTTCTCCTTCTTCGCGCCCTTCGGCCCGCATTCTCGGTACGACTTTCCGATGGTCTGCGAATGGCTGGAAAGTCGACATGGAAGGGTGGGCGAACCTTTCGGGGGCGTGTTCAGGGTTGGCCCGCGCCGGGGGTGGTGCGCCCGGAGGTTCGTACGGCACCGACGCGCCGTCGTCCGACCTCCGCGGAAAGGCCGCCGAACGGGCGAAGGCCCAGCTCAGTAGCGGTGTGTCGGCGCACTGTCCGATCTTCCGCCCGTTATGCGCGGCCCGGGTGGATATCACGCTAACGGGCGAAAACTGCTCCGCCGACTAGTGCTTTGTCGATTTGTTGCGGAAGTCTGGCTCCCGGCGTCGCAGCCCGCAGGTGTTCGTCTGGCCGGCGAACCCCCGCACCATGCTCGACCAATGCACGATTAACGGCTTCTTGGAGGCTCACATGGCTCGCTTCAACACCCGCCGGGTGTCCGGGTTCCTGCTCGCCGCCCCGCTGGCGGCCGGTCTGCTGCTGGCCGGTGCCGGGGTCGCCGCCGCCGACAACGGCGCGGGCGCCGCGGCCGGTTCCAACGCCGGCGTGGTGTCCAACACGGGCACCGGCAACATCTTCGGCGGCCTCGACGGCAACTACGTCTCCAACCAGCAGACGGCCACCGGCGCCGGCGCCTCGAACCAGAACAACACCGTCGCGGTGAAGGACAACGCGGGCAACGTCCTGGCCGGTCAGGGCAACAAGAACATCAACGTCATCTTCGCCCCGATCTTCTCCTGACGGCCCCGGGTGCCACTGCCGGCGGGGGCGCCGGAGGTGGACGGCCGCGGGTGAGCTGAGCATCCGCGGTGGGGTTCGGAACGGTCGCCGGGCGGGCTTCCCGCCCCGGGCGGACCGGGGAGACCGGACGAACGCATGGACCGGCCAGCGGAAAGGGTCGCCGCGAAACCGGCCTCGTGGGCGGTGCCGCCATCGGCACCGCCCACGAGTGCGTCCGGGCCCGGGTCCCCACCGGCCCGCCACCCGCGCCCGCACGCCCCGCCCGCACGCCCGGCCCCTATGCCCGTCCGTACGCCCCGCCCGCACGCGCCCCGCCCCCCGCGAGCGGCCCGGATCCCTCCAGCGAGGGCCCGCGCCCGGAGCCGTCGGTCCACGGCGGTACGGTTGCGCTCCGACAGCGCTCCACGTGCCCGGGCCCGGAACGGACGGCCCGGTCGGGGCGGCGACCGCGGCAATCGGAAGGAAGGCGCGCGATGGCGGCGGAGGACGAGGGCCTGACCGGCCCGGACGGGGCCAGGCCCGCACCGGAGCCGCAGCCGCAGCCGTGCCCGGCACCACTGGACGAGCGCCGGCCCGGGCCGAGGTCCGTCCCGGAACTGCTGCTCGGCCGCCCGCCGATGGCCCGCCCGCTGCCCTCCTTCGACCCCGCGGCCGCCCCCGCCGAGCCCGGCCCGCTGTTCGTGGACTGGCTCGCCACCGCCCTCGACGCCGGGGTGCTGGACCCGCAGGCCTTCACCCTCGCCACGGTCGACGCCGACGGCATGCCGGACGCCCGGGTGCTGGTGCTGCGCGACGTGGACGCGGCCGGCACCGGCTGGAACTTCTCCGCGGCCGCCGACAGCCCCAAGGGCCGCCAGCTCGCCCACCACCCGGCCGCCGCGCTGAACGTCTACTGGCCGCAGCTGGGCCGTCAGGTCCGGGTGCGCGGCAGCGTCGAGCGGGCCGCCGACCTGGTCGCCGCCGCGGAGTTCGCCACCCGCTCGCCCGCCGCCCGGGTCGGTGCGCTGGTCGGCCGGCAGAGCGAGCCGCTGGGCGAGCTGACCGAGTACGACGAGGCGGTGGCGGTCGCCCGGCGCCGGCTGGAGGCGACCCCGGACGCCGTCGCGCCCGGCCACGCGGTCTACACCCTGTGGGCGCACGAGGTGGAGTTCTGGCAGGGCGACGCCCAGCGCCGGCACGTCCGGCTGCGCTACACCCGTACCGGCCCGGTCCGCACCCCGGAGTGGTCCCGCACCCTGCTCTGGCCGTAGCGCCGTTGCCGTGCGGGCCGGCCGCGCACGGTCGGCCCCCTCTCGTCAGGCCTGTCCCGTCAGACCCGTCCGGTCAGCGCCGTCCGGTCAGCGTGGCCCCCACGCTGGCCGCGACCACGCAGCCGATCCCGGCCAGCTGCGCGGCGCCCAGCAGCTGGCCGAGCACCACCAGCCCGACCAGTGCGCTGACCGCCGGCTCCAGGCTGACCAGCACGCTGAACACCCGCTGGGGCATCCGCCGCAGCGCCGTCATCTCCAACGCGTACGGGAGCACCGGCAGCAGCAGCGCCACCCCGGCCGCCGAGGCGAGCAGCACCAGCGGCGAGGCACCGGGGGCGGTCAGCCCGTCCCAGGCCTCGCCGAGCCCGAACGGCGCGAGGAACAGGGCACCGACCGTCATCGACACCGCCAGTCCCTGGAAGCCCTGGAAGGCGGCGCCGACCTTGTCGGTGAACAGGATGTACAGCGCGTAGCAGCCGGCCGCGCCGAAGGCGTAGAGCAGGCCGACCGGGTCGAGCGAGCCGCCGCCGTCCCCTTCGCCGAGCAGGGTCAGCAGGACGACCCCGGCCGCCGCGAGCAGTGCCCAGAGCAGGTGGCTGGCCCGCCGGGCGAAGACCAGGGCGACCGCGAGCGGGCCGAGGAACTCGATGGTCGCGGCGGTGCCCATCGGCAGCCGGTCGATCGCGCCGGCGAACAGGAAGGTCATCCCGGCGGAGGCCATGCCGAGCAGCGCGGCCGCGGCGAGGTCGCGCGGGCGCTTGTCGCGCAGCCGGGGCCGGGTGACGGCGAGCAGGATCACCGCGGCGAAGCCCAGCCGCAGGAAGGTGGTGCCGCTGACCCCGAGCGGGCCGAACAGCGGCTTGGACAGGGCGATGCCGGTCTGCACCAGGAACATCGCGACCAGACACAGAAGCGGCGCCGGGATCCTGTCCGGGCGCCGCAGGGCCTTGCCGATCCGGCCGGTGGACCGGCCGGGGCGGAGCCCCGGGGGCGCCGTGGAACCGGGCTCCCCACCTCGTCGCCAGCTGCCCCGCTCGCCGGCGGGCTCGCCCTTGGGGGCGGGCGGCATGGCAAGGGCCTCGGCGACGGCGGCGGCCGAGGTGGGGGCGACGGTTTCGCCGGTATGGGAGCTGGGCATGCTGACGAGTTTGCCGTAAGGAGTGACCAACCAGCAAGCTCGTTACAGCCCGTTCACGGAAACCGGGACGGATGCGGACGGGTGCGCCCGAAAGGGTGGACTCGAACGGGCCGCGCGGCGTGGCGGACGCGTTCGTCCGACGGTCCGTCAGTATCAAGGCCGGGTGCGCTGTCTCCGCCCGGCGGCCTTCCTCGCCGCCTCCCTCGTGCTCCTGCTGGCCACCGGCGGGACGGGCGTGAGCGCCGAGGCCTCCGTCCCGGCCGCCGCCGCCCTCCCGCGCATCCGGGCCGTCCGGCTCCCCGACCGGATCGGCCCGCCCCGGTTCCGCGACACCTGGAGCGGCGCCGCCTTCGACGTCTGCACCGCCCCCTCGACCGACGCCCTGCGGGCCTGGCGCGCCGCCTCCCCGTACGGGGCGGTCGGCATCTACGTCAGCGGCTCCCAGCGCGGCTGCCCCCAGCCCCGGCTCACCGCGGACTGGATCCACCAGGCGCGCTCGATGGGCTGGCGGTTCCTGCCGGTGCACGTCGGCCTCCAGGCGCCGTGCGCCGATCCGAGCCGCAAGCCCCGGCGGATCGACCCGGCCGAGGCCGTCCAGCAGGGCCGGGACGAGGCCGGCGAGGCCGTGCGCGCGATGCGCTCACTGGGCTTCGGCCGGGGCGCCCCGGTCTACCTGGACATCGAGGCCTACCCGATGCACGACGCCGGCTGCGGCCGGGCCGTGGTCGACTTCACCCTCGGCTGGACCCAGGCCCTGCACGCGGCGGGCTACCGCTCCGGCTTCTACTCCAGCCTCGACTCCGGCGTCGCCGACCTGGCCGCCGCCGCCCGGGCCGGCAGCGCCCCGCTCCCGGACGCCGTCTGGTACGCCCGCTGGGACGACCACGCCGACACCGCCTCCTCCGGCCCGCTCGGCCCGCAGCTCTGGGCCTCCCACCAGCGCGTCCACCAGTACCACGGCAACGTCCAGGAGACCTACGCCGGCGAGACCCTCACCGTCGACCGCGACCGGGTCGACGGCCCGACCGCCGGCTGACCGGGTACGTCCGGCCGGTCCCGTGATCCGTGCAACGGGTTCCGGATGCTGACAGCGGGCGGACGGAACGGCACAATCGGGCACGTCCACGCGCATTACCGCCCGGTAGGAAATGCCGTGGCACCGCCAGTGCCGCCAGGTCGAGGAGGACCCGTGTTCAGCACGATGCAGGACGTACCGCTCACCGTCGCCCGGATCCTGGAGCACGGGTCCACCGTCCACGCCCGTTCCACCGTCACCACCTGGGACGCGACCGGTCCGGTCGTCCGGACCTACGCCGAGGTGGGCGCGCGCGCCGCGCAGCTGGCGCACGCGCTGCGCGACGAGCTCGGGGTGACGGGCGACGACCGGGTCGCGACGCTGATGTGGAACAACGACTTCCACCTGGAGGCGTACCTCGCCGTCCCGGCGATGGGCGCCGTGCTGCACACCCTGAACCTGCGGCTGCCCGCCCAGCAGCTGTCCTTCATCATCGACCACGCCGCCGACCGCGTGATCGTCGTCAACGGCAGCGTCCTGCCGCTGCTCGCCGCCGTGCTGCCGCAGCTCGCGCCCACGCTCAAGCACATCGTGGTGGCCGGCCCCGGCGACCGCTCGGTGCTGGCCGGCTTCGTCGGCGGCGTGCACGACTACGAGGAGCTGATCGCCGACCGGCCCACCGACTTCCCGTGGCAGCGGGACATCGACGAGCGCCGGGCCGCCGTGCTCTGCTACACCTCCGGCACCACCGGGGACCCGAAGGGCGTGCTCTACAGCCACCGGTCGATCTACCTGCACTGCATGCAGGTCAACACCGGCGACAACTTCGCCTTCACCCCGCGCGACACCGCCCTGCCGGTGGTCCCGATGTTCCACGTGAACGCCTGGGGCATCCCGCACGCCGCCTTCATGTCCGGCGCCAACCTGCTGATGCCGGACCGGTTCCTCCAGCCCAAGCCGATGGCCGAGATGATCGCCGCCGTCCGCCCCACCGTCAGCGCCGCCGTCCCGACCATCTGGAGCGGCCTGCTGGACGAGCTGGACGCGGGCGACTACGACACCTCCAGCCTGCGCATGGTCGTCATCGGCGGCAGCGCCTGCCCGCCCTCGCTGATGAAGGCCTACGACGACCGCCACGGCATCCGGGTGCTGCACGCCTGGGGCATGACCGAGACCTCCCCGCTCGGCTCCTTCGCCCAGCCGCCGGGCGGCCTCACCCCCGAGGAGGAGTGGCCGTACCGGATCACCCAGGGCCTCTTCCCGGCCTCGGTCGAGGCCCGGCTGATCGGCCCGGGCGGCGAGCGGATGCCGCACGACGGCGTCTCGGCCGGCGAACTGGAGGTCCGCGGCCCGTGGATCGCCGCCGCCTACTACGGCGGCGCCGGGCAGGACCCGGTCCGCCCGGAGGACAAGTTCTCCGAGGACGGCTGGCTGCGCACCGGCGACGTGGGCACCATCACCGCCGACGGCTACCTGACCCTCACCGACCGGGCCAAGGACGTCATCAAGTCGGGCGGCGAGTGGATCTCCTCCGTCGAGCTGGAGAACGCCCTGATGGGCCACCCCGAGGTGGCCGAGGCCGCCGTGGTCGCGGTGCCGGACGAGAAGTGGGGCGAGCGCCCGCTGGCCACCGTGGTGCTGCGCCCGGGCGCCGCCGTCGGGCTCAGGGAGCTGCGGGCCTTCCTGGCCGGGCGGATCGCCTCCTGGCAGCTGCCGGAGCGCTGGGCGATCGTCGAGTCCGTCCCGAAGACCTCGGTCGGCAAGTTCGACAAGAAGGTGATCCGGGCCAGCTACGCGGCCGACGAGCTGGACGTCACCACGCTCGGCAAGGAGTAGCGGACACACCGGAGGGCCGGCCCCGTACGGACGGGGGCCGGCCCTCCGGCACGTCCGGGCTCAGCCCGCGGCGGCGACGCCCGCCTCGCCCATCGCGCCGATCCGCCCGAGCAGGTCGACGATCCGGGACTGGACGTCCTCGCTGGTGGAGCGCTCGGCGAGGAACAGCACCGTCTCGCCGGTGCGCAGCCGGGGCAGTTCGCGCGGGTCGAGGTCCACCGAGGTGTAGACCACGAGCGGGGTGCGGTGCAGCCGGTCGTTGGCGCGCAGCCAGTCCAGCAGTCCGATCCGGCGGCGGCGGATCTGGAACAGGTCCATCACCACCAGGTTGGGCTGCACGCTGCTGGCCCGGGCGACGGCGTCGTTCTCGTCCACCGCGTGCTCGACGTGCATGCCGCGCCGCTCCAGGCTGCTGATCATGGCGGCGGCGATGTCCGGATCGCCCTCGACCAGCAGCACCCGCGGGGCGTGGTGCTCGCCGTCGCGCGGGGCCAGGGCGCGCAGCAGCACGGCCGGGTCGGCGCCGTACGCGGCGTCCCGGGTGGCCTGGCCGAGGCCCGCGGTCACCAGCACCGGGACCCGGCTGTTGAGCGCCGCGGTGCGTAGCGACTGCAGCGCGGTGCGGGTGATCGGGCCGGTCAGCGGGTCGACGAAGAGCGCCGCCGGGAAGGCGTTCGCCTGGGCGTCCACCTCCTCGCGGGAGCGGACGATCACCGGCAGGTAGCCGCGGGCCTGGAGCGCCTGGCCGGTGGCCGGGTCGGGCTCGGGCCAGACCAGCAGCCGGCGGGTGTTGGCCAGTTCACCGGACGCGGCCTGCGGCTGCTCGGCGTCCGGGCGGTCGCTCCGGGCTGCGGGCAGTTCGGCCAGCGCGCGCGGCGCGGCCGGTACGGGCGGCTGCGGGGCGACGGGCACCGGGGCGGCCGACGGTCGCGGCGGCGCCAGTTCGGCCAGTCCGCTGCCGACCGGGCGGGGCCCGCCCGGCTCCTCGGCGGCGGGCAGCGCGGGCCGGGCCGGCTCCAGCGCGCCGCCGGTCTGCGGGGCGGGTGCTCCGGCCGGGGCGTCGGCGCCGGGCCCGGGCGGTACGGAGAGCCGGCGGCGGCGGCCGGTCGGTGCGACGGCGGGTTCGGCCGGGGCGGGTGCCGGACCGGCGGGCAGGGCGTGTTCCAGGCCGGGGTAGACCGGGGTGTCGCCCACGCCGGGGAGCGCGAAGCCGCCCGAGGAGTCCTCGGCGGAGGGCAGGGCGCGGCGTCTGCGCGGCTTGGCCTCGCCGCCGTCCTCGGCGGTGCCGTTCGGCTGCGGTTCGACGGGAGCGGACGTGGGAGCGGAGGCGGGGGCGGCGTCGGCGGGCGCCGGGCCGAGCGCCAGCGGCTCACGGCCGGCCGGCCGGCTCTGCGCGGGGCGCGCGCCCTCCACGGGTACGGCGTAGGCGGGGCCGGAGCGGCCGTCGTCCTTGCCCCAGGGGTCGCTCTGCGCCGCCTCCGGGGCGGTCGGGCCGGGGCGGCCGTAGGCGGGGTCGTTGCCGGTGCCGTTCCACTGCTCGGGGACGGCCCGCTCGACCCGGGCGGGGGCGTTCGGCCACTGGTCGGCGGGAGCGGCCGGGGCGGAGCTCCCGGAGGGCCCGGCTTCGATGGCGGGCCGGCCGCGGCGGCCGCGGCGCTCGGCCGGGGCCTCCTCGGCGGGTGCCTGCTCCGGTTCGGCGGCCTCCCGGGTGACCGGCGCGTCGCCGGGGCGGCCGGAGCCGGTCGGGGTGCCGGTGGCGGTCGGGGTGCCGGAGGCGGAGACGGGGGCGGGCCGGGTGGACTCGGCGGCGTCGCCGCTGGTGGGCAGCTGCGGAATGCCCGGCAGCTCGGGCAGGACGGCGCTGTCGCCCTCCTTGGGCCGGTCCGAGCGGCCCTCGGCGGAGGCGCGTTCGGCGGCGGCCTTCGCGGCGGCCGGGTCCAGCGGCAGCTCGACCACATAGGTGGTCCCGGCCTTGCCGGGCAGCTCGTGCGGCTGGAGCACGCCGCCGTGGCGCTCGACCACCGCGCGGGCTATCGGCAGGTGGACGGGGCTGCCGCCGACGCCGGGGCCGCGGATCTCGACCCGGGCGACCTCGCCGCGCTGGGCGGCGGCCAGGACGACGGTCGGCGGTTCGGCGGGAGCCGGCGGGGTGGGCGGGCCGCCCAGCCCGGGCACGGACAGTCCGGGGACGGACAGTCCGGGGGAGGGGGCGGTGGGGGCGTCCAGCGCGAGGCCGGTGCCGCTGACGTCGGCGACCAGGTGGGCCAGCGCCTGGGCGAGCCGCCGCTCGTCGGCGATCACCTCGACCGCGGCGGCGTGCACCGAGAAGCGCACCCGGCCGGGGCCGACCAGTTCGCCGGCCTCCTCGACGGCCCGGCGGACCACCTTGTCCAGGCCGACCGGGACCTGCTTCGCGGTCCTGCGCCCGCCCTTGCCGTCCTTGCCGTCCTTGCCGTCCCGGCCCTCGGCCGGTGCGCCCTCGCCGGCCTCGGAGCGCTGGTGCTCCAGCACGCCGTCGATCAGCTTGCCGAACCGGCGGCACTCGTCGGCGAGCCGGCGCAGGGTCCAGTTGGCCTCGGGCCAGAGCTGCCCGGCCGGGTCGGCGGCGAGGCGGTCCAGCCGTTGGTTCAGCGCGCTCAGCGCGCCGCCGAGCTCGTTCTCCAGGACGGCGGTGAGGTGCTCGTTGCGGGCGACCAGGGCGAGTTCGCGGCTGCGGTCGGTGAAGGTCATCACCGCGCCGACCAGTTCGTCGCCGTCCCGGACCGGGGCGGTGGTGAGGTCGACGGTGACCGGGCGGCCGTCCTTGCGCCACAGCACGGTGCCGCGCACCCGGTGCTTGCGCCCGGAGGTCAGGGTGTCCAGCAGCGCGGACTCCTCCAGCGACAGCGGGGTGCCGTCGGCCCGGGAGTGCTGGATCAGCGGGTGCAGCTCGCGCCCGCCCAGCTCGCTCGCCCGGTACTCCAGGATGTGCGCGGCGGCCGGGTTGACCAGGACGCAGCGGCCTTCGAGGTCCACGCCGAGCACGCCCTCGGCGGCGGCCCGCAGGATCATCTCGGTCTGCTTGTGCTGGCGGCGCAGTTCGGTCTCGACGCCGAGCCGCCCGGAGAGGTCGCGGACCAGCAGCAGGAGCAGGTCGGAGGACGAGGAGGCGCGGGGGCCGTCGCGGTAGGGCTCGTAGGGGGAGCGTCCGTAGCCGTCGCCGCCGTCGGTGGCGAAGTCGTTGCCGGAGACCTCGACCGGGAAGGTCGTCCCGTCGGTGCGGTGGGCGGTCATCCGGACCGGACGGTCCAGGGCGTCGGCGTCGCGGGTGGCCGGGCGCATCGAGCCCGGGATCCGGCTGGGATCGAACTCGGGCAGCAGGCCGAGCACGCCCATGCCGACCAGCGAGGTGCCGGGCGCCTGTAGCGCCTGGACCGCTGCGCTGTTGGCGTCCACCACGGTGCCGTTGCTGTTCACCAGCAACAACGCTTCGGGCAGGGCGTCGAGTATGGCGTCGAGGCGAGCAGCGCCTCGGATCGGCCTGCTGCTCACGTCGACAGGTCTCCTCGGCTCAAGGCAGCTCCTCCGGAGTCGGCAGTATCTCATTCTTCTTTGCGGCGGGAGTGACCCGCCTAGTAACGTTGGCGGTGGTTGGTGCCGAGCCCCACGGTTGTGGCATCATCACTGACACACGGAACGGGTCCGCTCGCGCGGGTACGGTCCATGTGGGGAGGCTTCGCCTAGTCCGGTCTATGGCGCCGCACTGCTAATGCGGTTTCGGGGTTATTCCTGATCGAGGGTTCAAATCCCTCAGCCTCCGCCAGCCGGGGAGCCCCGTCGACGATCACGTCGGCGGGGCTCTTCGCATGTCCGGGGCCCGTTCGCCGGCCGGCCGGGACGGGGCCCCGGGTGGCCGTCCCGGGGTCGGATCAATCGATTTCGTCCTACGTCGCAGGTCATGTAATGTTGTCCACGCAACGCCCCGGGGGCATGGTTCACCAGGGCGAGCGCTCATAGCTCAACGGATAGAGCACTTGACTACGGATCAAGAGGTTGCAGGTTCGAATCCTGCTGAGCGCACCAAACTCCGCAAGATCGGGTTCGCCCGTTCCTTGCGCTCATAGCTCAACGGATAGAGCACTTGACTACGGATCAAGAGGTTGCAGGTTCGAATCCTGCTGAGCGCACCAGCGAGAAGCCCCCGGCCACCGGCCGGGGGCTTCTCCGTTTTCCGGGCACGGTTTCCGCCGCTGAGCGGCGCCGGTCACTCCAGGTCGGTCCGGTTGATCCAGGGCACGTCCCGGCGGTCCAGGAACCAGTCCGAGCTGGTCAGCGGCCGGGCCCGGTTGAAGGTCACCGGCGCCGGGTCGTGCCGGACCAGCTCCGGGGCGGCCCCCAGGGCGAGCAGCAGTCCGGCCAGCTCGGCGACCAGCTCCGGCGGCCCGGAGAGGTGGACCTCCCAGCCGGTGAAGTCGCCCTGCCCGAGCAGCGTCTCCCGCAGCAGCGCGGTGGTCTGGCCCGGGCCGGTGGGCCGGTCGGGGGCGGCGGTCAGCACCCGCAGCCGGGCCTGGCGGGTGAGCATCCGCCGCACGGTGTCCAGGTCGTACTGCCCCGCCGTCGACCGGGCGGCCAGCAGCACGGTGGCCACCCGCTCCGGCTGCCCGGCGGCGAGCTCCTCCAGCAGCGCCTTGGTCTGCCCCCAGCCGCTGCCCGCGGCGACCAGCAGCAGCGGCCGGTCCGAGGCGGGGGCGAGCACGGCCTCGCCCAGCGGCGGTCCGAGCCGCAGCAGCTCGCCGGGCATCACGTCCTCCACCAGGACCGGGCTGAGCAGCCCGCCGGGCACCCGCCGCACGTGCAGTTCCAGGCTGCCGTCCGGGCGCGGGGCGTTGGCGAGCGAGTACGGCCGCCAGACCCGGGGCCTGCGGGGGCTGCTGAGGGTCACGTACTGGCCGGCCGTGAAGGGGTACGGGCGCATCGGGGCCAGGGTGAGCACGACCAGGTCGGGCGCGGCCCGGCGGCGGCGGGCCACCTCGGCCTCCCACCAGGCGGGGTGGTGCTCCGGGAGCTCCCCGGCGGCCCCGCACATGATCCGGGCGATCACGGTGTAGGCCTCGGACCAGGCCCTCTCGGTCTCCGGCGTCCAGGAGTGGCCGGAGCACTGCCGCAACGCGGCGATCAGGCTGGCCCCGACGGCCGGGTAGTGCTCGGGCGCGGCCTGGAACTTCCGGTGGTCGCGCCCGAGCGCCCGCAGGTACGCGGTGAGCCGCTCGGGCTCGTCCAGTTGCAGCACGATCCGGGTGAGCGCGGCGAACAGCCGGTCCCGCTGCTCGTGCAACTGGGCCGGGAAGAGCGGACGCAGGCCGGGGTTGTGGCTGAACAGGTGGGCGTAGAAGTAGGTGGTCAGGTGGTCGGCCCGGCGTTCCACGACGGCGAAGCTGGCGCGGATGACCGCGGGGTCGAAGGCCACCACGCCGCTCCCGGCTAGACCGACCGGGCTTCGGTGAGGGCCGCGCCCATGGTGTCGCTGACCACTCCGTAGACGGCGGTCCAGGCGGCCTCGGCCTCCGGGGTCCACGCGTCGCCGGCGTAGTGGGCGAGGGTGGCGAGCAGGCTCGCGCCGACCGCCGGGAAGTGCTCCGCCAGCGCGCCGTACCGGGCGTGCCGCGCGCCGAGGTCGCGGAGCAGGCCGACCACGGTGTCGGTGTCCTCCAGGTGGGTGACCAGCGCGCCGAGGGCGGCGAACAGCCGGTCCTGCTGCTCGCCCAGGTGCTCGGCGAAGAGGCCGCGGACACCGGGATTGTGCTCGAACAGGTGCTGGTAGAAGTATTCGGCGACGACCGGGCCGTGGGGCTCCACCGCGGCGAAACTGCGCTTGACGAGTACGGGGTCCATAGTCACGGTGCCCGACTCTACTGAGCAGGCGGGTAATTCGAACAGCGTTCCTCGATGAATGGTCAGGTACCGGACACTGGTGTCCGTCTGATCAGCCGGAATTACCCTCTCTCCGCCATTCGGGTGGGCCCGAGCGTTCCCGGCGGGATCCATTGCCGCCTAATGGATGAAATGCAGTCGTTTCGGGTACATCCCGTCCTGCCGCCCGGATGGCCGCCAATCGGGTGGGACGCGGCCAAAAGCGCAGGTGTCGGAGTATGACCGGTCCAGGATCGTGATTCCGTTTTGTCGGATCTTGTGCCCGGACTGCCCGCCGCCCCGGCAGCCGACCGTGAAGGAGAGCCGGATGAGCCGACAGTTTCCCCGCACAGCTGCCGTCCTGGCCGTTCTCACGGCCGGGGCGCTGAACGGTTGGAACGCCCCGCTCTCGGCGGCCCGGCAGGCCCCTGATTCCTGGTCGGCCGAACACCGGGCGGTGCTGCCCTCCGGACTCTCCGTCCAGCTCGACCTCACGGCCGAAACCGGAACGGCGGTCACCTCCGAGGCGGGCCGATTGGCGGATCGTTCCGGAGGGGGGCGTTCCGTCGGGTACGCGGACGGAATGCACGCCGGAGACCCGGCCCAGACCTTCCTCCTCACCCCCGACCGTCCGCAGACGGACGGTTCCTGGCGGACCGTCGGAACCCTCCGGCTGGGTTTCTCCCGGCCGGTCCGCAATCCCCGGCTGCACCTCAGCGGACTCGCCGCCGTCGCCACCGGGAATTCCGGCACCACCAGCACCGCGGCCCGACTGACCCTCACCGGCGGATCCCCCGCCGCCCCCGGCCTGATCGGGCGCACCGACTGGCCCGGCTGGACGGTCGACGGCAACGCCCTGGCACCCGCAGGCACCGACGGCTCCACCGACGCCGCCGCGGGCTCCGCCGCCGAGGGCACCCTGGAACTCACCGGGACGGTCCGCACCGCGGTGTTCCGGATCGAGCAGCGCTCCACCCCCCGGGCCGGCAGCACCACCGCGCCGCCCGTCCTGCGGCAGGCCTACACCGTCACCGTGGACGAGGATCTCGGCACCGCGCCGCAGGCCTACGGCAACGCCTCGCACGTGCTCTCCGACCTCTTCCTGGGCGCCGACGCCACCGGCCCCGGCCACCGCGACCGCCGCCGCCCCGCCGCCGCCCCGGCCGACCGGCCGCTGGTCGAGCTCGACCACGACGCGGTCCGGCGCGGCAACCCCTTCGCGAGCCTGCCCGCCGGCCCGGCCGGCAGCCCGCCGCCGCCCAAACTCCAGCCCGGCCGCGGCGAGTACCAGGGTGCCGACCCCTCGCTCGGCTTCCCCGACGAGGCCGCCATCGGCCGGTACTACCGGGTCACCGTCCCGGTCGCGGTGGGCGACCAGCCCGCCACCCTGGCCGGCTGGATCGACTTCGACCACAGCGGCCGGTTCGACCCCGCCGACCGGGTGCAGACCGAGATCCCGGCCGGCGCCGACACCGCGACGCTGGAGTGGACGGTGCCGGCCGGCGCCGCCTCCGGCGACACCTGGGCCCGGCTGAGGATCGGCCGCGACACCACCCAACTCGTGCCCTCCGGCGGCTTCGCCGACTCCGGGGAGGTCTCCGACCAGCGGATCAAGCTGACCGTCGGCGCCGCCCGGCCCGAGGTCGCCGAGCCGGTCGACGGCACCGTGCTGGCCGACGCCCGCCCCAGGATCAGCGGTGAGGGCGCCGTCGCCGGAGCCTCGATGGAGATCCGGGACGGCGACACCGTGCTCTGCCGGGCCAAGGTCGAGCGCAAGGGCGACTGGTCCTGCCGCCCCGGCAGCGCGCTCGCCGCCGGGCCGCACTCCCTGACCCCGGTGGAGACCACCACCGGCGGCGTGGTGCTGCGCGGCGAGCCCGCCAAGGTCACCGTGAAGACCACCCCGCCGACCGCGCCGGTGCTCACCCTCCCCGCCTACACCAATGACCCGGGGCTGCAACTCACCGGCACCGGCGAGGCCGGCAGCACCGTCTCGGTCACCGACCGGTCCGCCCCCGCGTCCACCCCCGCCTCCGCCGAACTGTGCAGCAGCGCGGTCCACCCGGACGGCGGGTGGTCCTGCCTGCCGGTCGAGAACCTGGCCGACGGCAGCCACCAGCTCGCCCCCGTCGCCGTCGACGCGGCCGGGAACCGGACGCCCGGACAGCCGGTCGCGCTGGTCGTGGACACCGTGCCGCCGGACAAGCCGGTGCTCACCGCGCCCGCGCCCGGGGAGGTCCTGCGGGTCAGCCGGCCCAAGCTCGCCGGACGGGCCGAAGTGGGGGCGAACGTGCAGGTCGCGGCCGCTCCGACGGCGGGCGGCGACCGTACGGTGCTCTGCGGGGCCACGGCGGCGCTGGACGGGAGCTGGAGCTGCACCGCCGGCCGGGACCTGACGGACGGGGAACAGTGGCTGACCGTCACGGTCACCGACCGTGCGGGGAACGGGACTTCGGCGGATCCGGTGCGGGTGCGGGTGGCGGCTGCGGGGGTGGTGAGCCCTTCGGCGGCGAGCTCTCCGGCGGTCAGTCCTCCGGCGGTCAGTCCTCCGGCGGTCAGTCCGTCCGCGACCGGTCCTTCGGCAGTGAGTCCTTCGGCGGTGAGTCCTTCGATGGTCGGTCCGTCAGGGGCGGTTCCGTCGGGGGCGAGTGGGGCGGCGTCCGTGGCGGCGAGTGCGAGCGTGAGTGCGAGCCCGTCGGCTTCGGCTTCGCCGTCGGCGGTGGTGGCGCCGACGGTCGTCGGGTCGCCGAGTCCGAGCGAGGTGCCGGTGTTCCCGCCGATTCCGGTGGGGCTGCTGCCGGTCGTCGTGCCGCCGGTGGTGCCGTCGGTGCTGGTGGCGCCGGCGACGCCCCCGGTGCCGGTGCCGTCGGTGACGTCCGTCCTTGCGGTCCCTGCGGGGGCCTCGGCCGCTCCGACGTCCCCCGGGGCTTCGGCCCGTCCGCCGGTTCCGTTCGTTCCCGCCGTCTCCGCCGTCCCCGCCCCGCCGTCCGGGAGTGCGGTGCCGTCCCCGGGCGTCGGCTCGTCGAGAGCCCTGGCCGCCTCGCCCGGCGGCCGCCCGGCCCCGGTGGCCGCGTCCCCGTCGGAGGTCGCCGCCGAGCCGCCGTCGGCCGCTGAACAGGAAGGATCCAGGGCGAGCGGCACCGCTGCCCGGCCGTTGCCGGCACCCCCGGCCGAAGGGGCGGCGGCCGTCCGGCCCAGGGAGGCCCGCCGGCACGGCCTGCTCGCCGGGGTGCTGCTGGTGCTCGCCGGAATCGGGCTGATCACCCGTCGGGTGTTCGCCCGTGGATCCGGTGCCCGACGGCGCTGACCTGCGCCGAACCGTCCCGACCAACCGACCATGTGCCTGCGCGTCAGGTCAGCTTTGGACGATTCGTCAGCAATTGTCGACACACCTCGGCTCAAATGTCGCATTTGATGACGTATGAACTTAGCCTGACTCTGGCACTGCCCGTCAGATCCGGGCCGCCCGTTGCGCGACACACCAGACCCAGAGGATCCGTGCATGGACGTCACCCGCGATTCTTCGCAGCGACCCGACCACCTGCCCAAGGCGTTCCCCCCGGCCCTGCCGGAACGTTCCGCCTCCGGCGCCAGCCCGCTGCCCAAGGTCTCGACCGTCAAGGCATCCAAGCCGGTCGGCCCGGCCGGCCCGGTCGACGGCGGTCCGGCCACGGCCCCGCTGGCGGTCGTCCCCGCGCCGTCCCCGGCCGGTCCCGTCGACCGGCGGGACCCGCTGGAGGCCGTCGCCCCGGAGACCGTCGAGCTCCCCGAGCTCGGCCCGGCCGATGCCCCCGCCGTCGCCACCTCGCGCCGCCCCCCGCGGGCGGACCGGGCGCTGCGCGAGTACACCGCCGCCGTCCTGCCCGGCTGGGTCGCGCTGCTGGTGGTGCTGCTCGGCCTGGCCGCGGTGGGCTACGTGCTGCTGCGCACCGGCGTCCTCCCGCGCTGGGACGGGCTGCCCGAACTGCGCAGCCCCGCCGCGCTGGCGAGCGGCCGGGCCGGGATCGACGCCCAGGCCATCGCCGCGGTCAGCGCCGCCGGGCTGCTGGTGGTGCTCGCCCTGGCCGGCCTGCTGGCCAACGCGGGCGGCGAGACCCGGGTGCTGAGCCGCTGGGGCCGCTACCGGGGCACGGTGCGCAGAACCGGCCTGGTCTGGGTCAACCCGCTGCTGCGCCGCCGCCGGGTCGACGTGCGGCTGCGGCACTGGCGCAGCGAGCCGGTCAAGGTCGTCGACCGCACCGGCACCCCGATCGTGGTCCGGCTGCTGATCGTCTGGCGGGTCAAGGACACCGCGCGGGCGCTGCTGGCGATCGAGGACCACGAGAGCTACCTGCGCGAGCAGGTCCAGGCGGTGCTCACCCGCACCGCCTCCACGCTGCCGTGCGACAGCAACGCGGCGCCCGGCCCGGCGCTGCGCGACGGGCAGTGGTTCGCCGACGAGCTCACCCGGGCGCTGGCCGCTGAGGCGGCCCCGGCGGGCCTGGAGGTCTACTCGGTGCAGCCGCTGGCGCTGGACTACGCGCCCGAGGTGGCCGAGTCGATGCGCCGCCGCCGGCTGGCGGACCTGGACGCGGGCCTGCGGACCGTCCTGGTCGACGACGCGGTGGAGGCGGCGGCGCTGGCCGTCCGGCGCCTGGAGCGCGCGACCGCGCACGAACTGGACGAGGCCGCCCGCAGCGCGCTGATGGAACAGCTGCTGGTCGCCTTCGTCGCCCCGGCCGGAGTGGCCGCCTCGGTACCGCCCCCGGCCGCCCGGGCCGGGCGGAAGGAAGGACGACCCGCATGAGGATAGCCACCGGCGCGTACGCCGAACCCGGCACCGGCTCCGACGCCGATCCTGGTCTGATCGGCTTCGAGGAGCGCCTGGGCAGCATCCCCGCAATCACGGGCTGCGGCTGCCCGAACTGCGCGGCCCGGCCGCGCACCGCCCGGGACGCCGCGGTCGGCGGTGGCAGCCGAATACACCGGGCCGTGCGAAGTACCTGCCTGGCCACCACCGTGCTGGCGGGTGCCGGCGTGGTCGGCCTGACGGCCGGTGCGGGCTCCGCGCAGGCGGCGGCCGGCAAGCAGGGCTGGGACGGGTCGAAGTACTGGTTCAAGAACGGCAGTGGTCAGTGGCGTTGGACCAGCCACTACGACGTCTACGCCAGTCGAACCGGCCAGTCCGGCTCGTCCGGTTCGAAGACCGTCTCGAACGGCTCGGCCTCCTCCTGGGGCCTGCGCCAGGGCTGGGACGGGTCGAGGTACTGGTTCAAGAACGGCAGCGGCGAGTGGCGTTGGACCAGCCACTACGACGTCTACGCCAGTCGCACCGGCCAGTCCGGCGGCGGATCGGACCAGGGCTCCGGCGGGTCGGGCAGCCGCCCGTCCCCGGACACCACCCCGACCGCCGGGACCACCGAGGCGGCCGTCGACTACGCGCTCGCCCAGCTGGGCAAGCCGTACGTCTGGGGCGGTGACGGTCCGTCCGGCTACGACTGCTCCGGGCTGGTCCAGCAGGCCTTCCGGCGCAGCGGGATAGGCCTGCCCCGGGTGGCCGACGACCAGTACGCGGCGACCACGCCGATCAGCGCGGGCCAACTGCGCCGCGGTGACCTGGTGTTCTGGTCGGACAGCGGCCGGGCCTCGGGGATCCACCACGTGGGGATCTACCTGGGCGGCGGAAAGTTCGTCGAGGCACCCCGGCCGGGCAAGACCGTTCGGATATCGACGCTCAACTCGGGCTACTACCCGACCCACTTCGGGCGGCCGTAGCCGGGGAGCACACCGGGCCCCCGACAGCACGCCGCTGTCGGGGGCCCGGCGCGTGCTCAGGCGGAGGCGTCGGTGAGCAGGGCGGTCTGGGCGGGGGTGAGGGTGAGGGCGGCGGCGGCGAGCAGCGGGGGGAGCTGGTCGACGGTGCGGGCGCTGGCGATGGGGGCGGCGACCGTGGGGCGGGCGGCGAGCCAGGCGAGGGCGACGGTGGCGGGCTCGACGCCGTGGTCGGCGGCGACCTCGTCGAGGGCCGCCAGGACCTTGGGGCCGCGCGGCTCGGCGAGGTAGCGGGTGGCGCCCTCGGCGCGGGCGCTGTCGACGCCCGGGCCGCCCGGGCGGTACTTGCCGGTGAGGAAGCCGGAGGCGAGCGCGTAGTAGGGCACGGTGGCGAGGCCGTGCTCGGCGACCACCTCGGCCAGCGGGCCCTCGAAGGTGCCCCGGGACACCAGGTTGTAGTGGGGCTGGACCGCGACGTACGCGGCCAGGCCCTCGCGCTCGGCGAAGGACAGCGCCTCGGCGAGCCGCTCGGCGGAGATGTTGGAGGCGGCGACCGCCCGGACCTTGCCCGCGCGGACCAGCTCGTCCAGCGCCGTCACGAACTCCTCGACCGGGGTGTCGTCGTCCCGGTGGGTGTAGTAGAGGTCGATGTGGTCGACGCCCAGGCGGCGCAGCGAGCCCTCGACGGAGGACTTGATGGTGGCCGCGGCCAGGCCGGTCGCCTCGGGGTGGCTGCCGACCTTGGTGGCGATCACGATGTCGTCGCGGTTGCCCCGGCTGCGCAGCCAGTCGCCGATCACCGTCTCGGACTCGCCGCCGGTGTTGCCGGGCGCCCAGGCGGAGTAGGCGTCGGCGGTGTCGACGAAGTTGCCGCCCGCGGCGGCGTAGGCGTCGAGCACGGCGAAGGACTGCTGCTGGTCGGCGGTCCAGCCGAAGACGTTGCCGCCGAGGGAGAGCGGGTGGACGGACAGGTCGGAGGTGCCGAGGCGGACCCGGCTCTGGTTTCCGGTCATGCCCGCAGTCAACCAGGCCTGTGCGGCGGGCCATTCCGTCGGTCACACGGATTTCACGATCCGGTCGTACCGCCGTCGCACGCGCGGGTGGCGGGTTCGCCCGGAGAGGGGTCCGGGGTGTGCCTGAGGTGGGCGGATTCGTTAGAGTCCCTGCCATGGCTGACAACGACTACGACCCCGCCGGTAACACCCAGATGTTCCGGGCGTTCGTCGACGAGAGCCCGGCGCGTCCGGCACCGGGCTCCGTCTCCACCTACGGCAGCAGCAAGACCGGCGGCAGTCGCACCGGCGTGATCGCGCTGATCGCCGTCGTCGCCCTGGTCGTCCTGGGCGCCGTCGTCTGGCTGGCGGTCAAGTGACCCTCGCGCGGGTGGCCCCGGTGAGGGTCACCCGCGCGACGGGAAGTACCGGCCTCAGCAGGGCTTGCGCCAGGCGTTGAGGTCGAGCTTCTTCTGCATCGAACTGAACCCCAGGGCCTTGGTCTTGGCGCAGAACTGGTCCGTGTCGAGCTTGTACTCGACGTGGAAGACCGCCTTGCCCGCCTTGACGAAGGGCGCGACCCGGTCGCACTCGTCGAACTGCGAGCACTCCTCGTTGACCGCGAAGTCGAAGTCCGGCAGCAGCGCGGAGATCTGGTCCAGGTCGTTCTTGAGGCCGATGGCGAGGCCGCGTTCGTGGGCGAGCTGGGCCAGCATCCGGTTGTACTTGATCTGGTCGTCCGGGGTCAGCGGGAAGCCGCTGTTCTGGTTGTAGGCCTCGATGGTGTCCGGCTCGATGGCGTCGAAGCCCTTGCTCTTGCACATGTCGAAGCGGGCCGCCATCAGCGGCCGGAGCTGGTCGAGCTTGCGGATGTCGAACCACTTCTCGCCCTTCCAGCCGGTGTCCGAGCCCTGCAGGGCCTTGGCGAAGGCGGCGGAGTCGGGGCGGAAGTTCTCCCAGGAGCCGGCGTTGATGTAGCAGATCACCTTGCGGCCCTTGGCGTGCAGCGCGGCGACCACCGAGGCGTCGTTCTCGAAGCCGTCGATGTCGTAGACCGGCACGTCCACCGACTGGTCCACGGGGCCGCCGCCGAGCTGCCACTGCCAGGTCTGGCCCGGGGTGGGCTGCCAGCGGGCGCCGGCCGGCGGCGGGGTGGTGGTGCCGGGCGGGGTGGTGCCCGGCGGGGTGCCCGGGGCGGTGGTGCCGCCCGGGGTGCCCGGGGCCGAGGTGGTGCCGGGGTCACTGGGCGTGCCGGGGGTGCTGGGCGCGGCGGTGCCGGGAGTGCTCGGCGCGGTGGCCGTGGGCGAGGCGCTCTGGGTGCCGTCGGCCGAGTCGTTGTCGTCCTCCGAGCCCGAGCTGCTGCACGAACTGACCAGCAGCGCGGTGACGGTGGCGAAGGCTATGGCGGCGGGCAGCAGCCGGGTACGGCGGTTCACGGTAGTCGAACTCCGGATCGGGTCAGGTCAGTTCAGCGGCGGTCAGGCCGTGCGGCAGGGTACGCCAGGGGTTGTCCCCGGCGCCCGGTACGGCGCAGCCGACGCCGGCTCGCCGGGCGGTGATCAGTGCGGAGGCGTCGCGGGCGGACTCGGCGGGGACGTCGTAGACCAGGTGGCAGAAGCGGGAGGCCGCGTGGCGGCCGGTCCACAGCGGCAGGGTCATGGCGCGGTACGCGTCCCAGTCGCCCTCGAAGGTGACCAGCAGGTCGGCCAGGCCGACCTCGGCGTACGCCGGGTCCGGGTGCTCGCCGTGGCCGAACACCACGGTGCCGCAGCCGGCCGCCCGGGCCGCCGTGGCGAGGCGGCGGTAGTGCGCCAGCGCGCCCGGGTGGGTGGCGACCTGGTCGAGGTACACGCCGGTGATGCCGTGGCGCTGACGGTACGTCAGGATGTCGTCGACCACGGCGGCGTGCGGCCGGCGGCCGTAGTCGGTGTCGGCGTAGCCGACCAACGGCAGCCCGGCGGCGCGGAGTTCCTCGGCGGCATCGGCGAAGACGTGGTCCGGAACCTCGCCCGGACCGTCCGCGAGGTTGAGCACCACGGCGGCGATCCGGGCGGGGTCGGCGGCGGCGACCGCCCGCCAGGCCGCCGGGTCCACCGCGGGGTGGACGTACAGCGGCACCAGCAGGCGGCCGTCGGGGGTGGTCCCGGAGGTCATGCGACCACCGGGGTCGGCGTCGGCTCGGCGGTGCTGAGCCAGAGGTCGCGCAGGGTGTCGGCGAGCCCGGTCTCCGGGTGCCAGCCGAGCTCCCGGGCGGCGGCCGACACGTCGGCCTGCTGCCAGGAGACCGCGGCCGAGCGCTCGGAACCCGCCCCGCTCTCGTCGATCCGGCCGGTGAAGCCGGACGCCGCGACCAGGCCCTCGGCGATCGCCCGGACCCGCTGGGCCCGGCCGGAGGCGAGGTTGAGCACCCGGGGCAGCGGGCCCTCGGCGGTGACGGCGAGGCCGACCGCCCGGGCGATGTCCCGGGCGTCCACGAAGTCCCGGTAGGCGGAGAGGTCCCCGACCGTGACCACGGCGTCGGCGCCCTCGGGCGCCGCCCGGCGCAGTTCGGCCGCCAGCCGACCGGGCAGTGAGCCCGCCGGGGCGCCCGGACCGACCGGGTTGAACACCCGCAGCACCACCGCGTCCAGCGGCGAGCCGGCCACCGCGAGGGAGCCGGCCAGCTTGGTCGCGCCGTACACGCCCACCGGACGGGCGTCGGCCTGCTCGGAGAGCGACTCGCCCTCCGCGCAGACGCCGTACTCGCCGGCCGAACCGACGTGCACCAGGCGGGCCTTCGGGGCGCCCAGGGCGAGCGCCTCGCAGAGCACCGCCGGTCCGCGGGCGTTCACCTCGGCGAGCTTGACCGCGCTGCCGGCCACCGCGCCGGCGAAGTTGACCACCACGTCGGGGGCCAGCGCGGCCAGTTCCTCGCCGAGCGGGCCGGCCTGGGCGGTGCCCAGGTCCAGCCGGAGGTCGTGGGCGGGCCGCCGGCCCGCGGTCAGCACGGTGGCCCCGGGCAGTGACCGCAGGACGGCGGTGGCGTGACGGCCCAGGAAGCCGTCGCCGCCGAGCAGCAGGATTCTCACGCGGCCCGTCCGTCGCTCTCGGCGCCCGCGGCGGCGGGCTGCTCGGCCGTGTCGTCCGGGGCGGTGCGGGCGGCCGGGAGCGGCAGTTCCGCGACGCCCGGCACGGTGCCGGCCGACTCGAAGGGCATCAGGACCGGGCGGATCGAGGAGAACTCGGCGTTCGCCCGGTCGTAGTCGTCCGGGCGGCCGATGTCCAGCCAGTAGCCGCCGAAGTCGTACGCGGCCGGCGGGGTGTCGGCGGCCAGCAGGTCGAGCACCAGCTCGTCGAAGCCCAGCGGCAGGCCCGGGGTGTACTTGGCGAGCGCGGAGCGGGAGACGCCGTACACGCCCATCGAGACCCGGTAGTCGATGCTGGGCTTCTCCTGGAAGCCGGTGATGGTGCCGGACTCGGCGGTCAGCACACCGAAGTCGATCTTCACCTGACGGGCGTAGGTGGCGATGGTCAGCGGGGCGCCGGACGTCTCGTGGTGCTTGAGCACCCCGGCGAAGTCCAGGTCGGTGAGGATGTCGCCGTTCATCACCAGGAAGTGCTCGGGCAGGCGGTCCTGCATGGTGAGCAGCGGGCCCATGGTGCCGAGCGGGCTGTCCTCGACGGCGTAGCCGACCCGCAGGCCCCACTGGGAGCCGTTGCCGACGTAGGCGCGGATGATGTGGCCGAGGTGGCCGATGGCCAGGGTGACGGTCTTGAAGCCCGAGGCGGCGAGCTGGCGCATCACGATCTCCAGGATCGCGTGCTGGTCGCCGATCGGGACGAGCGGCTTGGGAAGCGCGGTGGTGTAGGGGCGGAGTCGAACGCCCTTACCGCCGGCCAGGATCACTGCGTGCATGGTGTTTCCCCCACGGAAAGGATGTGCAGGCCACGAACCTTGGTAACCAGGACGAGCATGATCGTTACGGCGGTCAGACGTTGTAGATGTCGGTCTTGTAGCGGGCCAGGTTGGCCGGGTCGCGGAAGAACTCGATGGTCTGCTCCAGGCCCTGCTCCAGCGTGAACTGCGGCGCCCAGCCGGTGGCCGTGCGCAGCCGGGTGGCGTCCGCAACCAGGCGCATGACCTCGGAGTTGGTCGGACGGATGCGCTGCTCGTCCTCCTTCACCACCAGGTCGACGCCCATCAGCTTGCCGACCAGGGTGACCAGGTCGCCGACCGAGATCTCGCCGCCGGTACCGGCGTTGAAGGTCCGGCCGACCACGGTCTCGGCGGCCGCGGTGCCCACCGTGCGGAAGGCGTTGGCGGTGTCCTTGACGAACATGAAGTCGCGGGTCGGGCGCAGGTCGCCGAGGGTGATCTCGGTCTGGCCGGCCGCGACCTGGGCGATCACGGTCGGGATGACGGCGCGCATCGACTGGCGCGGGCCGAAGGTGTTGAACGGGCGCAGGGTGACGACCGGGGTCTCGAAGCTGGCGTGGTAGCTGTCGGCCAGCCGGTCCCCGCCGGCCTTGGAGGCGGCGTACGGGGACTGGGTGTTGATCGGGTGGTCCTCGGTGATCGGCACGGTCTGCGCGGTGCCGTAGGTCTCGCTGGTGGAGGTGTGCACCAGGCGCGGGATCTCCAGGTGGCGCACGGCCTCCAGGACGTTCAGGGTGCCGGTGACGTTGGTGTCCACGTACGAGTGGGGGGCGCTGTAGGAGTACGGGATCGCGATCAGGGCGGCCAGGTGGTAGACCGCCTCGGTGCCCTTGACCAGGCCGTTGACCGAGCCCGGGTCCCGGACGTCGCCGAGGACGATCTCGACCGAGTCCAGCACCTCCGGCGCCAGGGTCTCCAGCCAGCCGAAGGAGGAGAAGGAGTTGTACTGGACCATCGCGCGGACGTGGTGCCCGTCGGCGACCAGGGTCTCGACGAGGTGGGAGCCGATGAAGCCCTCGGCTCCGGTAACCGCGACGCTGCTCATGCGTTTTCGCTTTCTCGTTTTCGGGAGCGGCCGGACGTCTGAGCACGGCCGGCCGGTGGTGCCTCGAAGGAGGCGGATTATCAGCGGTGTTGGGTGGTGCGGCCGAGCGCGGGCCCGGCGGTTGCGGTGAGGACGAGGGCGGCCGCCCCGCAGCCGATCAGCTGCAGGACGATCGGGTCCGCACCGGTCAGCAGCCCGACGCTCTCGGCGGTCGCGGCGGCCAGACAGATGAGGGCGGTGCTCCAGCTGAACCCGAAGGCGTTCAGCAGCAGCGCCAGCCAGAGCGAGCCGCCCAGGAGCAGCATCGCGCCGAGCTGCGGCACGCCGAGCGACGGGGCGCCCGGCCACAGCACGGTCGCGGCGGCGTCCAGCGCGGCCACGGTGGTGAGGTAGATGAACAGGCAGCCGAGCAGGATCCCGCCGGTGCGGCGGGTGAACTGCCCGGTGGTGTGGCTGGTGCGCAGCGCGGCCACGGCCATCGCCCGGTAGCGGAACAGCAGCCACTCGGCGAGGCCCAGGCTGAGCGTCAGGGCGATCATGGCCGGGCCGGTCGGGGTGGTCCGCACCTCGTGCACGGCGTGCGCGCCCTGGGCCGCGGCGTGCACCGCGGGCCCGGCGGCCCGGACGGCCTGGTGGATGGTCTCGCCGAGCCCGGCGATCAGCGTCAGCGCACCGCAGGCCAGGCCGAACAGCAGGTGCGGGACCTCCTGGCGGATCGGCAGCCTCAGCTCCACGCCGTCCCGTTCGCCGCCGCGGGCCGCGACCAGCAGCTCGCGGACGGCCAGGCCGACCGCGAGCACCACCGAGGCGAGCAGCACGACCGTCCGGACCAGCTCCGGGACGTCGACCGCCAGCACCACGCCCGCGCCGACCGAGGCCGGGGCGAGCGCGAGCAGCAGGAACTTCTCCCGCCCGAGCACCAGCAGCGCGGTGGCGGCCGCCAGGTAGCAGGACTGGCCCGCGGCGAACCACAGGGCGCCGAGCGGACCGCCGACCACGTACGCGGACGCGGCGGCCAGCAGCGCGCCGACCGGTGCGCCGACGGCCAGGCAGACCGCGGCGTCCCGGCGGCGCAGCCGGCTCAGCCAGCGGTACGCGCGGTGCGCCAGGGCCTGGTTGAAGCCCCAGCTGACCAGCGTGGCGATGGACAGCGCGAGCATGCCCGAGGGCAGGCCGAAGCGCATCCGGGTGGTCGCGAACAGATTGGCACCGAGCAGGTAGCCGAGCCCGGGCAGGGCGAACACCAGGCCGCGCACCACGCAGCGCCAGGGATCGGCCCGCCAGGGGTTGGCGAACTCGGAGCTCGGGCCGGGGTAGCGGCGCTCGACCTTCTCGAACAGCTCCTCGGCGACGGTGAACGCGTCGGGGCGGCCGTACAGCAGCGCGGCCTGCTCGTCGGAGAGGCCGTCGGACTCCAGGAAGGCCGCGATCTCGTACGGGTGGACGGCGTCGGCGCAGACGTCGCGCAGGCGCTCGGCCAGTTCGTCCAGCGGGTCGTCGGAGAGGCCGAGCTGCTCGGCGGGGTCGGGCTCGGCCGACGGGGCGGGGCGGCGGAGCTTCAACGGCAGGGTGCGCAGCTGCATCGTCCGCTCCGCGCCGCCCTCGTCGGGGACCAGGCGAATGGGACCGCTCATGCGCACACCTCGCGGAACGCGCACCTGCTGACGGTTCGCTCGTTCACGCCCCCACCTCGCTGGGCTCGGGGCGGGCGGCGGCCAGCTGCTGGTCCCAGTCCGGGCTGGGGACGGCGTCGGTGACGGCGACCATGCCGCCGGGCATCCAGCGGGCGGTGCCCAGGAGTTCGGTGTAGATGCCCCGGAAGCCGTCGATGTTCTGGCGGAGCGTGAACTGCTCGATGACCCGCAGTCGGGCGCCCTCGCCGAGCCGGGCGCGCCGCGCGGGGTCGCGCAGCAGCTCGATCGCGGCGGCCGCCATCGGCTCGGGCTCGCGCGGCGGGACGACCAGTCCGGTGTCGCCGACCGCCTCGCGCACGCCGCCGACATCGGTGGAGACGGTGGCGCGGCCGCAGGACATGGCCTCGATCAGGGTGAACGGGAAGCCCTCGCTGATGCTGGAGAGCATCACCACGTTGCCCGCCGCGTACGCGTCGGTGATGTCGGCGACGCGGCCTTCGAAGGCCACCGAGTCGGCGATGCCGAGCTCGGCGGCCAGGGCTATGCAGCCGTCCCGGTACGCCTCGCCGCCCTTGGGGGTGCCCCCGAAGAGCCGCAGCCGCGCCTCGGGGATCTCCTGGTGGACGATGGCGAAGGCCCGGATCAGCGTCTCCAGGTCCTTGATCGGGTCGACCCGGCCGGCCCAGCTGAGGGTCGGCGTCTCGGGTTCCGGCCCGGCGGGCGGGAAGGCGGCCGGGTCCACGCCGTTGTAGACGGTGCGGATGTGGTGGGACGGGGTGCCGCCGCGCTCCTCCCAGCGCCGGTTGTACCGGTTGCCGGGGGTGACCAGCGCGGCCTGCCGGTAGCTCTCCTCGGCGAGCATCCGGTAGAAGCCGAGCAGCAGGGCCTTGACCGGCCAGCGGTACGGGCCGGTGCGGTAGCCGAGGTAGCGCTCGCGCAGGTAGATGCCGTGCTCGGTGAGCAGGAACGGTACGCCGTACTGCTGGGCGGCGATCAGCCCGGGCAGGGTGGCGAGTCCGCCGCTGGCCGCGTGGGCGACGCCGTCGGTGGGCGGGTCGACCGAGAGCGGCCGCAGCGCGTGCTCCAGGAGGTCGGTGGCGTTCAACGCGTCGTGCAGGGTGGGCCGGGAGACCGCGGTGGGCAGGTAGTCGCGGGTCCACACGTGCTGGAGGGTGCGCAGGGCGCGCTCGCTGCGCAGCGCCGGGCTGAGCAGCCCGCGCCGGGCGAGGTCGGCGAAGCCGTACAGCTCGGTGCCGAAGTGGGTGGTGTAGACCGGGTCGAGGATGGAGTGCAGGAAGCGCTCGTACGCGTTGAGGAAGCGGCGCATCTCCTTGCCGCGCGGCGCCCGGGCCTCGGAGGCCGGGCCCCACAGCGGTGCGGTGGTGACCGACCGTACGTTGGCGGGCAGCTCCCAGGCCAGCGGTTCCTGGCCGGTTCCGGTGACGGCGATGACGTCGAAGTCGACGTCCGGCATGCCCTGGACGAGCTGGTCGCACCAGACGCTCACGCCGCCGTGCTGGTGCGGGTACGTCCCCTCGGTGAGCAGGGTGACGCGCATCTCCTGTCCCCCCTCCTGTTCTTGCGTCGGTTGTCCGGCCTGGGTGGCCGGAGCGGGAGCCGTGGCGGGGCCGGGCCGGGCGACCGGCCCGACCCCGCCACGGGGTGCTACGGATTACCGGTTGCCGGGGCGTCCGGTGGTGGTGGTGCCGTGCGAGGCCGTCCCCCCAGAGGCCTTGCCGGAGCCGTTCTGGCCGTTACCGGCCGGGGCACCGTTGCCCTGGGTCTTCGCGCCCTGGACGACGTCCTTGCCGGGCACCGGGGTGCCGCTGCCGGGGACGAGGGACTGGGCGGGCTTGCGGGTGACGTCGCCCGGGCCGGCCGGGACCGGGGTGGCGACGCCCTGGGGCACGACCTTCTTGTCCGCCGGCGCCGGTGCCGGGACGGACTTGGCGGCCACGTTCGGGGCGACGGCGGCCGGGGCGGCCGGCGCACTGCCGGACGGGAGCTGCAGGGTGATGCCGCTCTGCAGGGCGCCCGGGGACGCCCAACCGGAGAGCGTACCGGCGTAGGACGAACCGAAGGCGGCCGTTCCGATGGCCATCTTCTGAGCAGTTCCGGTCGGCACGGTGGCCTGGACCTGAACACCGGCGGGCGCGTTGACCGTGACGGTGTTGCCGATCTTGTAGGCGGTGACCTGGCCGGCGGCGACCGCCTTGTCCCAGGCCGCGCGCTTCTGGAACTCCTGGCCGATCTCGCGCTCGCCGAGGTTCACGATCGGGGCGTTGTCGGCGTACAGCGAGCGGTAGGTGCCGAGGATCTTCTCCAGCACCGGGTACAGGATGCGGTCCTCGGAGAGGTTCGACTGGTGCACGAAGTGCGGGCGCGGGTCGTTGCTCAGCACGTGGCCGAGGTCGATCCGGGCCTCCAGCGGCACGATGTACGACTGGTAGCCGGTGGTGGTGTCCAGCGGCGCGGGCAGGCAGGTGGAGTTGGCGTTGTTCTCGCAGACGCCGCTGCCGCCGTTGGCCTTGCTGGTGTAGATCCAGTTGTACTCGTCGGCCTCCTCCTTCGCCGAACCGGCGTTGTAGAAGACGTTCATCGGGTACCGCGGCACGGTCAGCGTGGACGAGCCGACGGCCCGCTGGGCGGGCTCGCGGGAGGCGTCGCTGCCGGTGAACTTGATGCCGTTGGCGACCAGCGCCGGCGCCAGGTTCGGGTTGTCGCTGGTCTCCTGCGGGGCGGTGAGCAGACCGGAGTGCTCACCGGTGACGAGCACCTGCGGGTCGACCTTGAGGCCGTTGGTGGTGGCCCAGTCGAAGTTCTGCTTGATCTGGGTGGAGATGGTGTTCTGGTCGGTCCAGACGGTGTTGCCGGACGCGTCCTTGGTGCACTTCCACGGGACCACCGAGACGTCCTGCACGCAGCCCAGGTAGGGGTGGGTGTAGGTGTGGTTGACCCAGCGGTAGCTGGTCTGGTCGGTGATCATCTGGGTGGCGGTCGGGTCCACCGTGGTCTGGTGGTCGGACTTCCAGTCCTCGCTGCCGCCACCGTTGAACACCATGTCCAGGGTGAAGTTGTTGGCGGTCTGCCACTGCTTGAGGTACTGCGCGTCGGCGGGGGTCATCCGGATCGGGTTGGCGGTGTCCGGGGTGCCGGGCGGGCAGGTGACGTCGCCGGGGGTGCACTTGAGCGCGGTGTCCCAGCGGTCGTCGGCCAGGAACACGTCGTCGACGTGGGTGGCGAAGTAGTTGCGGTCGTAACCGAGGTGGACGCCCTGGGTGATCCAGTCGACCATGCCGCGGGCCAGCAGCCGGTACTGCTGCTGGTACTGGTTGTAGACGAAGGTGACGACCAGTTCCTTGCGGCCGTCGTGGGTGTACTCACCGACCAGCGAACCGCGGCTGGTCGAGTCGGGTATCGCCGCGTCGACCAGCGGGACGAAGGAGGCGCCGGACGGCAGGTTGGCGAGTGGGGTCGCCAGGTAGCCGTAGCTCTCGCTGACCTTCGGGTCGTTGTCCTCGAACGGGACGCTGCCCTTGAGGTACCCGAACGGGCCCGAAGTTCCGGCCGTGGTGGTGGCGGCCTGGATTCCGTCGAGGGTCCCGACGAATCCCGGATTCTGGGCGTAGTTCAGGCCGACGGCCGGGTTGGCCCAGGTGTAGGCGTCGATCTGCCGGACGTTGAAAGCCGCTTCGTAGGTGGCGATCGCGGTCATCTCGGCGGCGCTGTTCGGGAAGGGGTTTTCGTTGGGCAGCACGATGCCCTGGTACTTGCCCCGGGGGAGCCCGTTCACCGTGTCGCTCAGGAAAGCGGCGTTGATGACGGGGCGGTTGGTGTCATTGAGGCTGACGACCTTGTAGGGCGTGCCCTGGCTCTTGAGCTCGGCGGTGATCGCCGCGACCGACGGGCCTCCGTCGTCGATGACCAGGATGGTGAGGTCGATCCTGGGCGGCGTGGTGTCGCCGTGGGCCAGGGTGGTCTGCAGGCCGCTGGCCAGCAGAACTGCCGCTGCGCAAGCGGCGACTCTTCGGGTCGCTCGACCCATGTCTGATCCTCCCCTTGGGTCAGGCGCCGCGCTGCTTCGGCGCTCGCCTGCCCGTGTAGCTGTTCGCGGGCAGCAGGCTGCCCGGCGCCCATCCTGGTCGAGGGTCGGCAGTCCGGGGGACCAATTGGGCGATAGTGCAGCGAACCTGTTACCAACGTTCATGGTGAAGCCATGGAGGCGCTGATTGTGACCGTAACCGGACCGCTCGCGCAAATAATGAATTGAAAATGAAAAACCGGAAGCCGACTGCTACAGCTGGTTACCGACTGTGCGCCTCGCACGGCCCTGTGCGGCACCTACACTGTCGTCGTTGCGCATGACACTCTTGCACATCCTGCCGCTCCAATGGGCAGGTTCATGCAATATCGGGCGCCGCTGTGCCATGTGACAGTCCGAATATGCAATGGAGGTCGCAGGTGGTCGATCGTCAGATCGCGTCCGAGCGAATCGGGGACGCACGGAATGCGCTCCCGGAGCCCGCCGGAACCATCCTGGTCGGCCGCAGTCTCGGGCTGCGCGGTGCGGTCAACGCCCGCGATCTGGGCGGGTACCGGACGGCCGGCGGAGGGGTGCTGCGGGCTGGCGTGGTCCTGCGCAGCGATGGCCTGAACCGCGTCACGGCCGAGGACCTCGGCCCGCTGGGCGCGCTCGGCCTGCGCGCGGTGGTCGACCTGCGCAGCGCCGACGAGGTCCGCGAGGCCGGTCCGGACGTCCTGCCCGGCGGTGTGACGGCGCACCATCTCCCACTGCTGGCAACGGACTTCGACATCCACGCGACACTGCGCGGCGCCCTGGCGGAGCGCAGCCCGGACAGGCAGCGCGCCCTGCTCGGCGACGGCCGGGCGGCCGCCATGATGACCGGCCTCTACCGCTGGTTCGTCACCGACCGGGAGGCCCGCGAGACCTTCGCCGCCCTGCTGCGGCTGCTGGCCGCCCCGGACGGCGTGCCGCTGCTGTTCCACTGCTCGGCGGGCAAGGACCGCACCGGCTGGGCCGCGGCGCTGCTGCTGACCGCGCTGGGCGTGGACCGCGAGACCGTGCTCGCCGACTACCTGCTCACCAACGAGCGGGTCGCGGCCGTGGTCGAGCTGGTGCTGGCGGACTTCGCCGGCCGCGGCCTGATGCGCGAGCCCGAGCTCCTGCTGCCGGTCTTCCGGGCCGAGCGCGACTACCTGGACGCGGCCTTCGCCGAGGTCGCGTCCGGCTGGGGCGACTTCGCCGCGTTCTGGCGCGAGGGGCTCGGGCTGGACGACCGGGTGCTGGCCGGGCTGCGCGCCAACCTGCTGGACGGCGACGGGAGTTGATCCCGCCGCCGTCGGCGGTCAGCCCTCGTTGATGAGCCCCGCGCGGAGCTGGGTCAGCGTCCGGGTGAGCAGCCGGGAGACGTGCATCTGGGAGATCCCGATCTCCTCGCCGATCTGCGACTGGGTGAGGTTGCCGAAGAACCGCAGCATGATGATCCGGCGCTCGCGCGGCGGCAGCTTGGCCAGCAGCGGCTTGAGCGACTCCCGGTACTCCACGCCCTCCAGCGCGAGGTCCTCGTAGCCGAGCCGCTCGGCCAGCGGCCCCTCGCTGTCCTCCTCGCCGGGGCTGGAGTCCAAGGAGGAGGCGGTGTAGGCGTTGCCCACCGCGAGGCCCTCGACCACGTCCTCCTCGCTGACCCCGAGGCAGGCGGCCAGTTCGGCGACGGTGGGGGAGCGGTCCAGCCGCTGGGACAGTTCGTCCCCGGCCTTGGTGAGCGCCAGCCGCAGCTCCTGGAGCCGTCGCGGCACCCGGACCGACCAACTGGTGTCCCGGAAGAAGCGCTTGATCTCGCCGACCACGGTGGGCATCGCGAAGGTGGGGAACTCCACCCCGCGCTCCGGGTCGAAGCGGTCGATCGCCTTGATCAGGCCGATGGTGCCGACCTGGACGATGTCCTCCATCGGCTCGTTGCGGCTGCGGAAGCGCGCCGAGGCGTACCGGACCAGCGGCAGGTTGAGCTCGATCAGGGTGTCGCGGACGTAGGTGTGCTCCGCGCTGCCGGGCTCCAGTGCGGCCAGCCGCAGGAAGAGCGAGCGGGAGAGCGTCCGGGTGTCCAGCCCGGAACCGGGCGGTGCCGCGCCGGCGGCCCCGGCGCCGGGCGCTCCGGGGCCCGGCCTCGCGGGGGACGTGGCCCGCTGGAGCGGGATCCGGTCCCCGGCGACCGCCGTACCCTCGGCCTGACCAGCGTGGATCTCCGCAGTGCCCAGCTCTCCGGACATGCGCCCACCCCCTCGTGACTGACAGTTGAACGGGGGCCGTCGCACGGAGGTTCCCGGCGGGGGCCCAACCCCCTGCATACCGGAACACGGTGCACGGCAAACCCGAACGTCGCAAGATGTCACGCCGGGGTAACGCGCTGCAATCTCACTCTTCCCAGGAGTTGCCGGTCCGAAGCCTGGTCAGGATCCGTGAGAGCAGCCGGGAGACGTGCATCTGGGACATCCCCAGTTCGGTGCTGATCTGCGACTGGGTGAGGTTGGCGAAGAACCGCAGCATCACGATCCGCCGCTCCCGTTCGGGGAGTTGGACCAGCAGGTGGCGCACCATGTCGCGGTGCTCGACCTCGGCCAGCGCGGCGTCCTCGTAGCCGAGCCGGTCCAGCAGGGCGAGGCCGCCCTCGTGCTCCTGGGCGGCCTCCAGCGAGGCGGCGTTGTAGGCGCGCCCGGCGTCCAGGCAGGCCCGGACGTCCTCCTCGGGGATCCGGAGGCTGGCGGCGATCTCGGGCACCTTGGGGGCCCGCCCGTGCAGCACCGTCAGCTCCTCCATGGCGCCGCTGACCTGGACCCAGAGCTCCTGGAGCCGGCGCGGGACGTGCATGGTGCGGACGTTGTCCCGGAAGTAGCGCTTGATCTCGCCCAGGATGGTCGGCAGCGCGTAGGTGGGGAACTGGACGCCCCGGGTCGGGTCGAAGCGGTCGATCGCGTTGATCAGGCCGATGGTGCCGACCTGGACGACGTCCTCCATCGGCTCGCTGCGGCTGCGGAAGCGGGTGGCGGCGTAGCGGACCAGGGGGATGTTCACCTCGATCAGGGCGGCCCGGACCCGTTCCCGTTCGGGGGCGTCGGGGGGCAGCTCGGTGAGCCGCTCGAACAGCACCCGGGTGAGCGTCCGGACGTCCACGGCGGGTCGACCGCCGGGGCCGCGGAGCCCGTCCGGGCGGAGCTCGCCGGCCGGACTGATGATCGCGGCCAACACCTCGTCCACGGACACGTCCCCCCTCCCAAATCGACAACGGTGGGCCCTGCGGATCGGGTGTCGCGGCTGGTTCGGTACCTCGCCATGTCCGGCAAAACCGGTCATAGCATCACAAGGTGGGCGCAGGTCGGGCAAGCACCCGGTGGAGGTGTGTTGGTGGGGTGCGCAGCCGGTGGCCACCCGGTCGGCGAGACGCCGCAAGGATTGTTCCGGGGCAGACGGAGACGCCCCGCCCGGGAGCCGGGCGGGGCGGGCGCGGGCCGTCCGGGGGACGGCGGCGGGGGTCAGACCTCGATGTCGGCGATCACCCAGGTCGCGAACTCGCGCCACAGGCCGGCCGCGGCCTGGTGCGCGGGGTGGGTCAGGTACGCCTGGAGGGCCGTGCGGTCCTCGACCAGGCTGTTGATCGCGTAGTCGTACGCGATGTCGCGCTCGGTGGTGTTCCAGCCGCACTCCCACTCGCGCAGCTCGGGGATCAGCGCGCCGAGCTCCTCGAACGCCTTGGCGGCGGCGAGCACGCGCTGCTCGTCCTTGGCGACGCCTTCGTCGAGCTTGAACAGGACCAGGTGGCGGATCACGATTGCCGCTCCTTACTTGATCAGACCGGTCATGAAGGTGCCGACCGCCTTGGCCGCGTTCGAGATGCCCTCGAAGCCCAGCTGGACGAGTTCGGCTGACCGGGCCGGTGAGGTGATGATCGAGTAGAGCACGAAGATGAGCAGGAGGGCCATGCCGATCTTCTTCGCCTGCGCCATCGTGACCTTCCTCCCTGCGGTGGGCCGCCGTCATCCGGTCCCCGAGCAGCCCTGCACGGCAGCTTATCCACCGGACGGGCTATCAAGTGTGCGACGCGTTCGCCCGGCGGGACGAAGGTCCCCGCGAGTGGGGCCTTTCTCCGGATGCCCGGGCCGGGGCCGGGCGGCAGGATGGATGACGTGCCGAGGATCTGGCAGGAATCCCCGGCACGTGGATCCGGAGCCCCCGCTGTGGGACCGGTGGTCGCGGCTTCCCCCCTCGCGGCCCCGGTTGTGGGACTCCGCCGGGGGAGCGGTCAGTCCCCCCGAGCCGCTCCCCCTCCAAGGCTCCGTACGAGCCGGGCAATGGTGGTCATCGGCCCGGAGTACGGAGCCTTCTCCGCGTCCGGGAGCCTTTCCCGCGTCAGGTGGCGCCCCGCCGCCGTCCGGAGCGCACAAACGCCGAGGGCCCGTCCGTGATCGGACGGGCCCTCGGGCTTTCGAGCGGTAGCGGTGGGATTCGAACCCACGGTGGAGTTGCCCCCACACACGCTTTCGAGGTCTGTGCGGCCGTGTCCGGCGGGGTTCGCCGGGGTTCGGGCCCCTGGTCGGAGGGGTGTCGTTAGGGTGCGGTGAACCCCAGCGAACGGGGGCGAATGAGACCAGAATTGAGACCAGGAACCTGGTCGCTACCTGGGCGTTTGCGCCTACGACTCCGGCTCGATGGTACTGGGCCCCGTACTCAAGGCTTCCATGATCGCTTCCGTGGTCCAGGCGCCGGCCGCCCCGGGCCGGGCGCTCAGGTACGCGGCCGTTTCCTCCGTGGACCAGCCGTGCGCCTCGTGCAGCCCGGACGCAAAGTTGCGCAGGTAGGCAGCTGACGGGCGGGTTACCTTCGCGTCGGCGCGCCGCCACGGGGCGGTGAACGTCAGCACGGGGTAGCCGTCGATCTGCCCGGTGCACACCAACGTCTCGTAGCGTCCGGGGCCGAGGCGGACGCTCCCCAGCCTCAGAGCTGGTGCGAGATCGAGGTCCCGGCCGGGCGGCTCGTGCATCTCCTGGGCGGCGATGTCTGAGAACTGCTCGGGGGTGATCAGGAAGGCCCGGGCAGGCATCTCGCCGTCGTCCGTCTGGTCGTAGAAGCCCATGCCCCCGGTCCACACCTTGGACTCCAGGGAGAAGTAGAGCTGTCCCGGCAGCAGCACCGGCACCGCGGCGCGGGGCGGGCGCTGGTCGCGGCACCCCGGGTAGGCCCGTGTGCCGCCCGGCGGGCGGCCGCCTGCGATGTAGTACATCAGTCGGTCGAGGTGCATGTTCGAGCCGTAGGCGGCGTACCAGACGAGGTCTGGGATCGAATCGCGGTCGGTCAGGGGTTCTGGGCGGCGGGCAGTGCTCAGAGTCGTCATGTCAGTCCGTTGAGACGTCGTAGCGGATGACGTGCCTGTCACCGGGAAGCGTCGTGATCATCACCCGGAGGGGCTTTCCGTCCTTGTCGTAGCCGGTGCGGCGGTGGACCGCCACCGGTGTGGCGGCCGGAAGAACAAGCCGCTCGCTCTCGTCGCGGGTGGGCATCCGGACCGTGATCTCATCGCTGTACCGCACCTGGATCAGGCCGGCGCTGGCGAGCACACCTCCGGGGGCCGACACGTCCTCGGGGAGCATCAGCGGGGTGTTCCGGACCAACTCTTCCGGGAAGTACGAGTCGGCCAGTGCGTACGGCTCGTGATCCACGTAGCGGATCCGCTCGCGGACGACCGTCAGTGCCGTCGCCGGGTCGAGCTGCAGCTGTAGTGCCACCTCCTCCGGGGGGCGCCTGATGGACACCCGGATCTCCTGGCGTGGCTCGTGGCCGTTGGCAGCTATCTGGCTGGCCCACTGGTCGCCGGCGGTGTGGTTCGCCTCATGGACTGACCGGGACTCCATGGTGGTCCAGTTCCACACGGCCGGCTCGTAGCGCTCCCGGACGAAGCTGCCACGCCCTTGGGCGGACACCAGCAGGCCTTCGTCGGTCAGGCGGCCGAGCGCGAGCCGGACCGTGTTCCGGCTGACGTCGTAGGTCGTGGTCAGTTCCTCCTCGGACGGAAGCTTCTGGCCGGGAGCCAACTGGCCCTTCTCGATCTGAAGCCGCAGGTCATCGGCGATGGCGTGGTAGCGCGGGACCGGTTTGGCCATGTCGGATCTCCCTGACTTGGATGCCTTGTTCCAACAAGGTACCTCGAAGTGCTTGACGGGGCGAGTATCCATGCCCCAAGCTCATGCCATCAGCTTGTTGGAACAAGGTATCCAACAAGACCAGGTGAGATTGCATGCCTGGTAGGGCCTTCTTTGGGCTGCTCTGAGCTGCACAAACGCGCCCGGAGGGGTGGGGTGACAGCCCCCCGAAGGCAGCGCTCGACCTTTGAGAACTCAACAGAGTGCTTCACGACGGGGCTGATCCCCGTCCCCGCGCGGACCGGGTGACGTCCGCAGCGTTTCGAGTGTCTTTGGTCCCCGATCCGCCCGCTCGCCGGGCGGGTCGGGGGTCATGGCTGCTCGTGATGTGACGAGTAGCTGAGCCCGCATGAGTCGGGCCGCCGCGCTGTCCTTGGCCGGGTGCGCGGCGGCCCTGCGGGCTCACCCCTCAACTGGATGAGGTGACCCCATGAAACTGTACGTCGGAGGCCAGGAGGCCTTGACGCCCCTGGAGTTCGCGGAGCTGGCGCTCGGCGTCGGCGTCGACATCGAGCTGTTCATCGGCAGCGAGGACGAGTCCGACGAGGACCGGGCCATCCGGCTCGACGCCGCGCGGGACATCCTGCGGGACCTGGACGGCCCGGCGGCCGGCTTCGGGTCCGCACTGATGCACACCGCCGAGCGCTGCCGGATGCGGACCTGGAAGGCGGCGGCCTGATGACTCTCAAGGGCCGGCGGTTCAGGACCGCCATTCGCAACCCGCACCAGAGTGCCCGCTCGGCGGCGACCGTGCTCGCCGAGTACCGGCCGAACCCGGACAGCGACCTGCGCGGCGCCGCCTGCGCGGGCAGTGACACGACCCTGTTCTTCCCGGACCCCGAGGAGATGGGGACCGAGGCGGCCGAGTGGGCCGAGCGCCGCGCCAAGATGCTCTGCGCGGGCTGCCCGGTGAAGTCGATGTGTCTGGCCGACGCGCTGGAGCGCAAGGAGCCGCACGGCATCTTCGGCGGCCTGAACGAACGCGAGCGCGCCAGCGTGCTGCGACGGGCGGTCCGCTCCCGGGCCCGGGTGAACACCGGGGGTGCCGGGTGAACGTTCACCGCCAGGGCGGGGGTGTTCACCCGGTGCTCACCGAGGTGCCCACCCCGGCCCAGATCCGCCGTACGTCGCTCGTGATCAGCATCGGCACGTGGGTGTTGACGGGGGCGGTGGTCGCGGTGAGCATGTCCACCGCCGCGCCGTTCATCGCCGCCCATTCACCCGGCTACGGCACCGGCCCCGTCATGGCGATCGCCACCGACGGGTGCTTCATCCTCAGCCTCCAGTCGGACAGCACTCTGGCCCGCTTCGGGGTGAGCGGCGGACACTGGCCGGCCGCCTTCCGGTGGGTCACCGGGCTGGCCACGGTCTGGCTCAACATCGGGGCCGCCGCGCTGGTAGGCGACCTGGTGGGAGTGGTGATCCACCTGATCCCGCCGCTGTTGCTGCTGCTCGTCGCCGAGGCCGGACCTGCCTACCGCCGGGCCCTGGCCCGCCTCGCCCAGCGGCCCCAACCGCCGCTCCGTACCCGCCCGGCCACGGTCCCGCCGGCCGCCCGGCAGGCGGTGAACACCCCGCTGTTCACCCTCCCGCAGGCACCGTTCACCCCCGCCCCGCGGCCCGCCGCCACCCTGCCGCCCGACCCCGGAGCGGAGCCTCGGGAGGCGGTCGCGGCGGGTCCGGCGCAGGCGGTGAACACCGAGCCCGTTCACCCGGCGCTCACCACCGTTCACCCCGCCCCGGCCGACACCGCCGAACCGATCGCCGCCCCGGCCCCGGAGGTCGCCGACGACGTGATCGACGGCCCGGTGTACCCGGACGGACCGGACGTGGTGAACACCCCGGAGCCCGAGGCGTTCACCGCCGAGGACGAGGTGAACACTCCCTCCGACGAGGTGAACACCGACCCACGGGAACCGGTCCGGCTGGACGAGGCCGAGGCCGCCCGAGTGATCGAACAGTGCTGGCGCGACGGCGTCTCGCAGCGCCAGGCCGCCCAGCGCTCCACCCGCGCCGCCTCCTACGTCAACGTCGTCTACAAGCGGCTCAACGAGCAGTACGGCGCCGATGACGCGCCGGCCGCCGCCTGAGAACCGGGAGAACCCGATGAGCACCGACACCAACGCCGACCAGGTCAGCGCCGCCGGCGCGCTGCTGGCGATCATCACCGCCCACCCGAACCTGCCCGCCGCGAGGGTTCAGCTGCAGCCCATGCCGGTGCCCGGCACGTACGAGTGGGCGTGGGGCCTGTACATCGCGCTGCAGGACGACCTGAGCGAGTTCGAGCAGTGGCGCCAGGCCCTCGACCTCGACCCCGCCCGCGTGGAGCACAAGCACCACGACACGAGCGCGTGGCTGACGGTCACCGGCACCCACAGCGGCGCGCCGGTCGGCCTGTTCGGCTTCTACGCCTTCGACGCGGACGACGAGCGGTGAGCCGCCCGCAGCACTGGGACCCGGACGGCGCCCGCCACGGTGGTACCCCCACCTACCCGTGGCGCATGGCCCCGGCCGGGTTCTTCACCCGCCGGCAGCTCCGCGCCAAGGGCCTGCGTCCCGGCGGGCAGGACGTCGCCGCTCAGATCATGTGGCCCTCCCGCTTCGGCGGGACCCGCCCCGCCTACCTCTACCGGCTCGACCGGGCCAAGCCCGTTCGGCCGATGACCCCGGCGAAGGCCGCCGCGCTCGCCAAGGCCAACCGGGCGCGCCGCACCTGCCCCACCTGCCGACGGGACGCCGGCTACGTGCTCCCCGCGCACCTCGGCACCTGCCTGACCTGCGCCGACCACACCGCCCTCGCGGCCTGAACCCGAAGGAGAACCGCCATGCCCTCGACCGACACCCCGTCGACTGTCGAGCCCACCCACTCCTGGCTGATCACCCTCCAGCACCCGGTGCCCAACGGTTTCACCATCGCGACGCGCACCGGCAGCTCCACCTTCCCGCCCGGCTACCCCCGGCAGGACGCCTACACCGGCATCCGGGACTACCTGGCGCGACGCGAGCCCCTGCTGGCCGCCGCGGACGTCCTGTTCTTCTCCCTGGAGCCCTACCGGCTCTGAGTGCTTCAACTCCCCGCCTTCCCCGCCTGGTTCACGAACAGGAGAACGTCATGGCCGAGCGTGATTCGGTCTACAACGACCCCGCCTACGACATCACCAGCGTGCCGTCCTGGAAGGCGCCGCCGCTGCACGGCGCCTACGCCCCGAACGCCCGGCTGTCCCCCCGAGTCCTGGCCGGGATCGGCGCCGGAGCGGTCGTGCTGGCCGCCGCCGGGATGGTCGCCTACTCCAACTACGCCTCGGCCCAGGCCGACGCCGACGTGAAGAAGGCCCAGATCGCCCTGGACAGCTCGAAGGTGGAGCTGGAACGGCAGAAGCAGGCCGCCGACCTCGCGAAGACCGCCGACCAGGAGACCCCCGCGCAGAAGGCCCGCCGGGAGGCGGTCCAGACGTGCGTCGCCAAGGCCGGCAATGCGTACAACGCCGTCTCCGACTGCGGCAAGGTCTTCCCCTCCGTGGACGCGCCCGGGATGGTCAACACCTCCCGCACCGTCTCCGACGGGGGCGACGACGGCTCGACTCCGGGCGTCGGCCTGGTCGTCCTCGGCGTCGCCGGGAGTGCGGTGGCCGTCGGCTGGATGAAGCGGAAGTTCTTCCGTCCGTAACCGATTGTGACCTCCCCCCACCCACCCCCCATCCGGAGAAGCGTCTTCCCCACCCGCTCAGGGGCGTGGGAGGGGGCTTTCTGCTCGGGTGGGGGGTGGGTGGGAGGTTGCAGAGAGTGAGGAATCGCGATGACCGCACCCGCCGCTCCTGGCACTCCGCTCCCCCCGCCGACCCCGGCCGCACCGCCCGTCGTGGAAGCCGCCGAGGCTTCTCCGGAGGGGGCCGCACCGGGGTCGGGCACCGCCGCCGGTGGTCCTCCGAGCACCCTGGCGCAGATCCTCGCCCCCGTGCGCCCGGCCCGCCAGGGCGAGCCGCTCGGCACCACCGCGGCCCTGGCCCAGACCCCCGACACCCCCACCGGCCCCGCCGGCCCGAACCCCGCCGCCGAGAACCCGGACGGCGGGCCCGGTGCCGACGGCGCCCGGGAGGGCGCCCTCTCGGCGCTAGTGCGGGCGCTGGCCGAGCGGTGGCGCCGCACCGGCACCACGACCAGCATCAAGCGCGCCCACAACATCACCGAGAACCGGGTCTCCGGCACCTCGGCGACCACCACCAACGCCAACAAGTCCGACCGCCTCGCCAAGAACGAGCACGCCGCCCAGCACCGCTCCCAGCGCGACGCGAAGACCGCGGACCTGAACAACAAGACCAGCCAGCAGCAGCACCAGGGCCGCGACCAGCGCGACGTCAGGAAGAACGACACCAACGACGCGAAGAACCGCGACCACCGCACCAAGGCCGACACCGACGCCAAGACCGCCGACACGAAGGCCGCCAAGACCGACAGCTCCACCGCGTCCAAGGCCAACCACGACACCAAGACGGCCGACACCAAGTCCGACGCCAGGGCCGCCAAGAACGACACCTCGGCCAAGACCAGCGGCGACGACAAGAACCACCGCGACACCCGCTCCGCGAAGACCAGCACCTCGAAGGACACCACCACCCCCGTCAAGGCCGCCGACACCAGCGGCGCGAAGCCCGAACCCCCGGTCGGCGGCACGGGCAAGGGCGGGAAGGCCCCGAAGAACCCCGCCGCCCCGAAGCCCGACAAGAGCGGCGCCGGGAAGCCCCCGAAGACGACCCCCGCCGACAGGCCGGACGGCACGAGCGGCGAGAAGCCGGACAAGCCCGGCCCGGGACCGTCCGAGCCGCCGAAGCCCGCCGCCAAGGGCGTGGACAAGGGGCTGGACACCAAGTTCGACGGCGCCAAGGCCATCGAGGACAAGGTCCGCGGCGACAAGCCGAGCCCGCCCGCCCCGGCCGGCCCCACCGAACCGGACGCACCCGGCACGACGGCGAAGCCCCCGGCCACCGCGAAGACCCCGCCCCCGGTAGCGCCCGCCACCGCGGTGGTCGACGGGGAGAAGCCCGCTCCGCCGCCGGTGCCCGGCAAGGCCCCGGCCGGCGCGGACGAGACCGAGAGGAAGAAGCCCGTGCCTGACAAGACCCCGGGGATGGAGCCGGTCCACGGCTCGACCGCCGACATGGCGAAGAAGCCGCCCTCCCCCGCCGGTGAGGCCGGCGGGACCGCTTCGGGCCCGGCGCGCACCCCGCGCCGCCCGGCGCACCCCCCGCAGCCGACCCGCCCGCCGCAGAGCCCGGACGGGAAGCCGCAGGCCGCTCCGGTACGGGACATCGCCGTCGGCGCCGACAGCGTCTCGTTCACGGCCGGGCCGGGCGAGGGCACCCAGCACCGAATGAGCCGCGGCGAGGTGCGCACGCTGCGGCAGTTCGAACTCGGCCTGGCGGTGAAGCAGGAAAGGCTGACCCGGATCGCCGAGGACAGCAAGACCGCCCGCGAGCACGCCGCCGAGCACGCCAAGCGCGCCCAGCAGCTCGCCGAGGACGCCCAGCACGTCAAGGGCGGTATCGCCCTGGTCAACAAGCTGCGGCGCCTGGCCGAGCGCACCGCCGCCCTGGACAGCGCCGCCCAGGAGACCCAGCAGCGCGCCGCCCGGGGCACCGAGGCCGTCACCGTGCTGGCCTCCAACGCCCACACCCGCCACGGCCGGATCTACCAGGCCGTGATCGACAGCCCGCTCACGACGCCCGCCGAACGCGGCTTCTACCAGGCCCACCAGGGAGGCTGACATGGCAACCGACCTCACCTACCGCGAACTCGTACGCCAGGTCCGCGAGTTGTCCAGAAAGGTGCGGCGCGACACCGCCGCCTTCCAGGCCCTTGCCACCGCGCAGAAGGAACAGGCCCAGCAGACCGGCCGGCTCGCCGAGCAGATCGCCACCCTCCACGTGGACGCCGCCACGGTCGCCGAGACCCGCGAGGTCTCCCGGATCATGCAGGGCCTGTCCGACGCCGCGATCGCCTACGCCGCCTCCGCCGAGGAGGCCGGCCGGGAGGCCGTCGCCACCGAGCGGCAGGCCCACACCGACCACGACGGCATCCAGCAGGCCGTCGACTCCTCCCGCGTCCCCATGGCCGACCGCACGTGGTACACCCAGGAGTAGCCGAGATGACCACCCCTCACACCGCCCACACCACCCAGGCCCCCAACCCCGCCACCGAGAGGCGCTTCGCCGTCGCGCAAGTCGCCGCCCCGCTGCTGGCCGCCGGCGTGACGCCGTTCCTCGACCCGCAGGCCGCCGGGACCGTCGCCACGTTCATGGCCGCCCCGGTCCTGGTCGCCGGAGCCAACGCCGCCGGGATGCTGTCCGACCGGCTGCTGGACGACCTGCCCGGCGGGGACGTCCTGCGCGCCCACCGCCGCCCCTTCGCCCTGTCCGCCGTCGCCACCGCGACCGCCGCGGCCACCGCCACCGTGCAGGGCCTGCCCGGCATCGACGCCCTGCTCGCCGGGTGGATGACCATGCCCTCCCTCTCCGGGCTGGTCTCCACCGCCTGGTGGGCCACCACCGGCCTGGTCGCGTTCTCCCTGCGCCGCGTCCTCGGCACCAGCAAGCCCAAGACCAAGACCCCCACCGCCCCGGTCGCGCCGGGCGAACCCGAACTGCCCCCGGCCGTCGCCAAGGTCTTGCAGCTCTGGCTCGCCCACATCAGCGGCGAGTACGGCGCCCACCCGGGGCAGCACCTCACCCTCACCGGCCACGGGCCCGAGGCCTGGGAGGGGATCGTCGAGGCCGACCCCGGCCGGCCGGTCACCGTCACCCCCGGCGCGGTCTCCGGCGTCTACCGCGTCCCCGCCGCCTGGGTGAGCATCACCGACGGCCCGCACGACAGCGCCCGCCGCATCCACGTGCGCCTGATCGCCCCCGCCGAGCAGGACGGCCCCCAGTACTCCGCCCTGGAGGCCCTCTGGCTGCAGCGGGTCGCCCGCCGCGGCGGCTGCATGCCCGGCACCCACCTCGAAGGGCTCGTCCCCGACCCGGCGACCGGTGGTGTCGCGGCGTGGGTCATGGCGGACGAGGACACCGACGCCCTCACCGTCCCCGACCTCTACACGATCGCCGGGGCCCTGCGCACGACCCCGCTGCTGGTCTCCGTCGAGCGCACCGGCAACCCCCGCAAGGCGATCTTCCGCATGATGGACCGCTCCCCGCTGGAGGAGGGCCGCCCGCTGCCCGGCCCGGAGACCCTCGCGGCGAACAAGAACGGGTTCGTGCAGCTCGGCACCGGGGTGTCCGGCAAGCCCGCCCGGGTCCAGCTCTACGACCCCGAAGGCGGGGCCCGCCACGTCCTGGTCGCCGGGGTCACCGGCTCCGGCAAGGGCGGCGTCCTCCAGCTCCTGGGCCTGAGCTACCACGTCAACGGCGCCGCGATCATCTACGCCGACCCCAAGGGCTCCTCCAACCCGGACGTCGAGGACATGGCCGCCTACGCCGGCTGCGGGCTGGACGGGGCGATCGGCGCCCTGCGCGTGGCCTACGCCCTCCTCCTCCACCGGATCGCCGAGAGCCGGGACCTGCGGGCCAAGAACTTCGAGCCCACCCCGGAGCGGCCCTACGTCGTCACCATCCTGGACGAGATGTCCCAGCTCCTCGGCGACAAGAGCCCCCACAAGGCCGAAGCCGCGTTCATCGTGCTGGCCCTCGCCGCCCTGGGCCGCTCCATGGGCATGCCCCTGGTGCTGTGCGGACAGATCATCAACCTCGACCAGATGGGCTCCAGCACCGCCATCCGCGACAACGTCTTCTACGGCGGCGCCCTGATCCTCCTTCGGTCCGACAGCGCGCAGGCCGACCGTGTCGACCTCCCCAGGGCGTTCGACGGCATCGACCCCTCCCAGATCCCCGCCTACTGGAAGGGCGACGACGAGAACCTCATCTACGACCCGAACGTCCCCGAAGACGACCCCCGCCGCACCTTCGGTGTCGGCTACGTCGTCGGCCCCGACGAGCGCGCCGAGATGATGCGCCACTGGATCCTCGAATCCGCCGCCGGCCACTTCGACCCGGCCCGGATCGCCTACCCGGCGGACTTCCCCGACTGGGCCGACCGCGACGCCATCGCCGCCACCCCGGTCGGCCCCGCCGCCGAGGAGGGCGGCAACGGCGGCAGCACGGGGTGGACGCCCTCCTCCGCCACCGCGCCGTCCCTGGTCAAGGAGCCCACCGCCGAGGAGAAGATCCTCACCGTGCTGGACGAGCGCCGCGACCCCATGGGCGCCGAGGTCATGTACCTCCACCTCGACCAGATCACCGACATGACCGGCGTCACCCGCAAGACCGTCGAGAACACCCTCAGCCGCCTCACCAAGAAGGGCGATGTGGTCCGCCGGCCGGGCTCCGCCGGCGAGTACGGCCTCCCCCTCTCCGAGCAGGCCGAGTAGTCCCCGCCGTGGGGGCCCGGCGCCCCCCCGTGCGCGGGGGCCCGGGGGGCCCGGGGGCCCCCCCGCCCCCACCGCGGTCAGCCGAGGGCGTCCAGGTGCCGGTGGAGCTCCTTGTGTCCCGCCGCGTCGGGGTGCAGGCCGTCGACGAGCAGGTGGGGCTGGTCGCGGAGCGGCTCCCACAGGTCGAGGAAGTCGATGTGGTGGTCCGCGCACCAGGCCCGCAGGGCCGTGCGCAGGGCGAGCGCCCGGTCCGTGGTGAAGCGCAGGCCCTCGTAGTCGCCGGTGCGGGTCTCGTCGAGCCAGATCGGCCCGACGACCACCAGGCGGGCGTTGTGCCGCCGGGCCGTCGCGGCCAGCGAGTCGAGGTGGCCGGTGAGGTGGATGAGCCCGTCGTGGCCGTCGCCCGGCGCGGCGAGCGGCACGGCGGAGTCGTTGATCCCCGCCGCCACGATCAGCGTGTCCGGGTGACGGGGAGGCAGGAGCGCGGGGGTCTGCGCGCTGACGTCCGCCAGGGTGCTGCCGGGGACGGCGAGGTTGAAGACCCGGTTCTGGGTCTCGTTCGCCGCGATGTGGGCCGCCGCCAGGTGCCCGGTCCAGCCGCCCTGGGGGTCGCAGCGCCCGTAGGCGATGCTGTCGCCGACGATGACGATGCGTGCCGCCGAGCGCAGCGGGTTCGCGTCCAGGTAGGCCCAGGCGGTCTCGCCCGAGGTGAGCAGGACCTGTCGCCGGGCGTAGTCGGCGACCTCGTACGCGTCGGCCGCGGCCAGCTCCTCGTCGGTCAGCCGCAGGACGGCGCCCTCGACCGTGCTGCCGAGCCTGCGTTCCAGGGTCAGGTGCACGTCCTGGCCGCTGGTGGCGATGACGGCCTCGTCGGTGATGGTGAGGGGCCTGGTCGTGTACCCGGCCAGGGAGGCGGGGGCGGTCGGGACGGTGCGCCCGAAGAGCGCGGTCTGGACCTGCCGGTCCAGCAGCGTGCCGAAGGAGAACAGGAGGTGGGGCAGGGACTCGGTCACCGTGACGCCGTGGCCTTTCACTTCACTCGGAATGATCAACTCACTCTCCCACACGCCCCGGGCGTGGCTCAGCGTCGGTGGCGGCCCCGGTGGCGGGCGGCCGAGGTGGCCGGGGTGGCCGGGGCGGACGGCCGGGCCGGAAGGAAGAGGCGGGCCGCCTCCCGGCCCAGGTTGACGCCGATGGCGAGGGACATCGCGGTGGCGGTGGCGTGCCCGAGGCCGCTGAGCCCGGCCTCCGGTTCGCCGCGGACGAAGGCGAGCAGCCCGAAGTACAGCAGCGACCCGGGCAGCAGGGAGCCCAGGGCGGCGGTGACGTACGGCAGCACCGAGCTGCCCCGGTAGCGGGCCATCAGCTGGCCGGACAGGCCCACCAGGACGGCGGCCAGGCCGGTGGCCATGATCGGCTCCGCGCCGGCGTCGGCCAGCACGGAGTACGTGGTCCAGCCCGCCGCGCTGTTGACCAGGACGGCCGGCAGGGTGGTCGGCTCGGTGTTGAGCAGCACCGCGAAGGTCAGCGCGAGCAGGACGGCGGCCGCGAGTTGCAGCGGCGGGTTGGAGGTGGCGGCCGGGCCGCTCTGGGCGGCCAGGTCGGCGCCGTTGTTGACCCCGATGTAGAGCACGGTCATCACCCCGACGACCACGCCCGCCAGCAGGTACAGCACCTCCAACAGCCGTGCGGCGGCGGTGAGGTAGAAGCCCGCGAGGCCGTCCTGCACGGCCGCTACCATCGGCCAGCCGGGCAGCAGCGCGTACAGCCCGCCGGTGATCACCACCGAGCCGCGCAGCTGGAGCTGGTTGAAGGACATCAGGATGCCGACCACCGCGGCCGGGGTCGCGGCCGCCGCGAGCCGGTAGAACTCCGGCAGGTCGTGCCGTTCGACCCGGGCGGCCAGCGCGCCGCCCACCATGGTGGTGACCACGGCGCTCACGAACACCAGCCAGGCCCGGGCGTCGGCCCGGCCGCCGACCAGCAGGGTGGCGACGCCGGCCAGCAGGCCGGAGGAGAGCACCAGGACCCAGGCCGGGTAGTGGCGGCAGTGCCGGTGCACGGTGCGCAGCCGCCGGTGGGCGTCGTCCACGGCGAGCCCGCCGGTGGTGATCTCGGTGACCAGCCGGAACAGTGCGGCCAGCCCGGCGTAGTCCCCGGTGGGGCGGCGGACGAAGCGCTCGGCCGTCACCGGCGGGTCGCCGCGGCCGGGCCGGTAGGAGATCGCGACCCGGGTGAAGGCGACCTGGGGGTCGCAGGGGCGGACCCGGTAGGTTCGCGCCACGGCGAGCATCGCCGCCTCGACGTCCTCAGCGGCCTCGCCGCAGGTCAGCATCAACTCGCCCACCAGCAGCGCCAGTCCGAGCACGGCGGCGACCTCGCCGGCCCCCGGCTCGGCCGCACCGTCCTCGTCCTCCTCGCCGTGCCCGGCCGCCGGGTGGGCGGAGTTCGGGGAACGCAGCAGCGGCAGCATCTGCTCCGGCCAGCGGACCGCGCCGCCCGCGGCCCGGGGCGGTCTTCCGGAGACGGGATCGGCCTCCTCGGCCGCGCCCGGTCCGCCCTGCGGCGGCACCCGCGGCCCGTCCGGCCCGGTCGGTCCGTCCGTCTCGGCCCGCGCGCCGCTCTCCTCGTGTTCCGACATCGTCGCTCCCTGGACCACCCCCCAACTCGGCCACTCTCGGCACTCATTCGACTACCCGTCGCCATCGATTCGTGAACGTCGCACTCGGAGCGCGGAAAGATCCGCGCGCCCTGTCCGGCGGCTGACGCCGTCTCATCATGCGGACGGTTGTGCGGTTCTCCGGCCGGAAACCGGCGGGCTGCCCGTAGGGTGGCCGGTGCAGCTGGTTCGCCCCGTCCGCCAGGCGGGGCGTCGTAAGAGGGAACCCGGTGACGCCTTTCAACTGGCCAGTCCGGGACTGCCCCGCAGCGGTGAGTGGGAACGACCGCCGTCATACGCACTGGGCCCGGTTCGGGTCTGGGAAGCGACGGCCAGTAGGTGCCGGTCCTCGACGAGGACGGGCGGGCCCGCGAGTCCGAAGACCTGCCACTGCCCGGGTGCGACCGTTCGCGCCCGGCCATCCGGTGACCTCGAGGGCGGGTCGGCGACCACACCTGGCGGAGCCGTACCCGTGTGCGGGAGCCCGTCCGGTCCGTCGTCCCTTCGCGTCCTCGTCCCCGTCGCCGGGCACTTGAGGAACCAGACTCGCGAAGGAGAGTCCCTTGACCACGAAGTCCGCAGCCGCGGCGACCCTCGCCACCGCCCACGGCTACCCCCGCCAGGGGCGGGGCCGGGAGTTGAAGAAGGCGATCGAGGGGTACTGGAAGGGCGCCGTCACCGCCGAGGTGCTGCTGGCCACCGCCGCCGACCTGCGCCGGGGGAACTGGCAGCAGCTCGCCGACTCCGGCATCGAAGAGGTCCCGACCGGCGACTTCTCGCTCTACGACCACGTACTGGACACCACCGTGGCGGTCGGCGCGATCCCGCCGCGGCACCGGGAGGCGGTCGACGCCGACCCGCTGGACGGCTACTTCGCCATGGCGCGCGGCAACCAGGACGTCGCTCCGCTGGAGATGACCAAGTGGTTCGACACCAACTACCACTACCTCGTCCCGGAGTTGGGGCCGGAAACCGCCTTCGCCGCGAACCCGGCCAAGGCCGTCGCCGAACTCAAGGAGGCCCTCGCGCTCGGGCACGGCGCCCGTCCGGTGCTGGTCGGGCCGGTCAGCTACCTGCTGCTCGCCAAGCCGGCGCCGGGGGTGGCCGCCGACTTCCAGCCGATCACCCTGCTGGACCGGCTGCTGCCCGTCTACGCGGAACTGCTCGCGGCGCTCCGGACCGCCGGCGCGGAGTGGGTGCAGCTGGACGAGCCCGCGCTGGTCCAGGACCGGACCCCGGCCGAACTGAACGCCGCCGCCCGGGCCTACCGCGAGCTGGGCGCGCCGACCGAGCGGCCCAAGCTGCTGGTGGCGAGCTACTTCGACCGCCTCGGCGACGCCCTCGCGGTGCTGGCCAAGGCCCCGGTGGAGGGCCTGGCGCTGGACTTCACCGGACCGGCCGCCGCCAACCTGGCGGACCTCGCCGCCGTCGGCGGGCTGCCCGGCAAGCGCCTGGTCGCCGGGGTGATCGACGGCCGCAACATCTGGATCAACGACCTGGGCGCCTCGCTGGCCACCCTGGCCACCCTGCTCGGGCTCGCCGACCGGGTCGACGTCGCGCCCTCCTGCTCGCTGCTGCACGTGCCGATCGACGCCACCCTCGAACGCGACATCGACCCGCAGATCGCCCGCTGGCTCGCCTTCGCCAAGCAGAAGGCCACCGAGACCGCGCTGCTGGCCCGCGCCCTGCGCGAGGGCACCGGCGCGATCACCGCCGAACTCGCCGCCAACCGCGCCGACCTGGCCTCCCGCGCCACCTCGCTGATCACCCGCGACCCGGCCGTACGCGCCCGCACCGAGGCCGTCACCCCGGGCGACGCCCGGCGCGCCCAGCCCTACCCCGTACGGGCCGCGGCCCAGCGGGCTCGGCTCGCACTGCCACTGCTGCCGACCACCACCATCGGCTCCTTCCCGCAGACCACCGAACTGCGCGTCGCCCGGGCCGACCTGACCGCCGGGCGGATCGATGCCGCCGCGTACCAGGAGCGGATGGAGGCGGAGGTCCGCGAGGTGGTCGCCTACCAGGAGAAGGCCGGCCTGGACGTCCTGGTGCACGGCGAGCCCGAGCGCAACGACATGGTCCAGTACTTCGCCGAGCAGCTCACCGGCTACCTGGCCACCCGGCACGGCTGGGTGCAGTCCTACGGCACCCGCTACGTCCGGCCGCCGGTCCTGGCCGGGGACATCTCCCGCCCGCACCCGATGACCGTCGACTGGTTCCGCTACGCCCAGGACCTGACGGACCGCCCGGTCAAGGGCATGCTCACCGGCCCGGTCACCATGCTCGCCTGGTCCTTCGTCCGCGACGACCAGCCGCTCGCCGAGACCGCCCGGCAGGTGGCCCTCGCCCTGCGCGACGAGGTCACCGACCTGGAGGCCGCGGGTGCCGCCGTCGTCCAGGTCGACGAACCGGCCCTGCGCGAGACCCTGCCGCTGCGCGCCGCCGGCCGCCCGGCCTACCTGGACTGGGCCACCGAGGCCTTCCGGCTGGCTACCTCGGGCGTGCGCGCCGACACCCAGGTGCACACCCACATGTGCTACGCCGAGTTCGGCGCGATCATGACCGCGATCGACGAACTCGACGCCGATGTCATCTCCCTGGAGGCGACCCGTTCGCACATGGAGGTCGCCGGGGAACTGGCCTCCGCCGGGTACCCGCGCGAGGTCGGCCCGGGCGTCTGGGACATCCACTCCCCGCGGGTGCCGAGCACCGAGGAGGCCGTCGAGCTGCTGCGGGCCGGTCTCGCGGCGATCCCCGCCGAGCGGCTCTGGGTCAACCCCGACTGCGGCCTCAAGACCCGCGGCTGGCCCGAGACCCGCGCCTCGCTGGACAGCCTGGTCGCCGCCGCCCGCCGCCTGCGGGCCGAACTCGCGGTCTGATCAGGTGGGCTGATCGGGTGGGCTGATCGGGTGGGCCGATCGGACGGGTTCGGGGGCGGGCGCGGCACGGCTGCCGCGTCCGCCCCCCGTGGGGTGGTCAGCCTGCGCGCTGGGTGCGGGCCAGGGCGCTCGCCTCGGTGCGGCGGTCCGAGGAGGCCACGTCCACCGGGGTGCCCGCGCCCGCGCCGGGGCGCTCGGCCCAGCCGCGCAGCCGGTCGGCGAGCCGGTTCACCCGGCGGTCCTGCGGGCCGAGGGCGAGGTAGAACAGCGACTCGTCCACCTCGTCGTCGTCCCCGCCCCAGCGCACCACGCCCTGGCAGTCGGCGAGGATGTCGCGCAGCACCAGCTCCTGGTGGGCGAAGAGCCCGCCCTTGGCCGAGGCACCGGGGCGGATGCGGACGGCGGTGCCGGAGGCGAGGTTCGACTCCGGCAGTGCCGTGCGCAGCCCGCCGATCTCCTGCCAGCCGAGCAGGTCGCCGTCGGGGAGTTCCTCCACCTCGTAGTGGAAGCGCCGGATCAGGTGGACGAGGATCTCCTCGACGTCGCCGATCCGGAGGTCGACCGAGAGCCCGGTGCCGGCGACCTGGCGGGTCCAGACGGTGGAGACGTGGTTGGCCTCCTTCTCGATCGTCCAGCCGTTGGCGCTGGTGGGGAGCTTCCGTTCGGTGAGTTCGGGGAGCCCGGGGGCCTGCGGCGGGGTGGTGACCGGGGCGGCCGAGGCCGTGCCCGGGAGCAGGGCGGCCGTGGCCGCGGCCGCGCCGAGGACGGCGGCGCCCCGGACGGCGGTGCGTCGGGTGACGGTGCGCCGGGTGACGGTGGTCTGCACGTTTTCCAACTCTCTTTCTCCTACAGGACGATGATGAGCACGAAGGTGGGCACCAGGGTCAGTAGGACGCTGGTCGGCCAGTACACCGCGCGGCGGCCGTGCGGGGCGGTGCGGCGCCGCAGGGCGCGGTTGGCGAACCACCACAGGACGGCGGAGCCGAGCACCAGGGGGCCGGGCAGCAGCAGCCACGGCAGGACGCCGTCGTTCTCCGTCGGCTCACGGCTGGTCCAACCGAGCGCGGCGAGCGGCCAGTTGGCGGCGAAGTAGTAGAGCAGCCAGACCGGGACGATGCCGGGCACCCCCAGCAGGAGGTTCACGACGGCGGCGGTGGGGGAGTAGTCGCGGGGCCGTTCGGCGTCCGCCGGGGTGGCGGAGCTCACTTGGTGCGGGAGAGCAGGTTGTAGCCCTCCAGGACGTTGTACAGGCCGATCAGCTCGCGGCCGTACTGCTGGGCGTCCTCGCCGAGGCCGTTGTACCGGGCGAGCAGGGCCTGGGTGTCGGCCGGGCCGGTGGTCAGGTCGGGGCGGGCGATCTTGAGCTGGTGGGCGTTGTAGACCGTCAGGTAGGCGACCGAGCGGATGTTGTAGGCCGGGTCCTGGAGCTTGTCCCAGACCTCCCGCAGGTTGGGCTCGGCCAGCGGGGAGCCGTTGATCAGGCCTTCCTTGAGGCAGTAGTTGCGGGCGGCCATGGCGACCCGGGCGAAGATCTGGCCCCAGCCCGTGCTGCAGTCCTCCAGGATCCCGTTGCGGACGCCGGCGTCGGAGACCGCGTCGAGCGGGTTCAGCTTGCGCAGCTCCCACAGGACGGGTGCCTGGATCAGGGCCTTGCGCAGCTTCAACTCGCGGGCCAGCGCGGTGAACAGCCAGTCCGCGCTGAGTACCAGGTCGTACGCCTTGGTGGTGGAGACCCCGCCGAGGGTGACCCAGTCGGAGTCCGTCCAGCCGGAGCCGCCGGTCTCCGGGACACCGATCGACGTGAGGTACTTCTGCACGTCGCGCAGCATCGGGTCGCGGTAGGCGGTCTTGTCCAGGTCCACGTCGAGCCCGGCGACGCTGGGCAGGCCCGGGTCGAAGTCGCCCTGGCCGGTGTCCCGGCCGGAGGCGATGTTGTTGTCGATCTCGATGGCGCCCGCGCCCGAGCCGACGGTGATGGTGGCGATCTGGTCGAAGGCCCAGTTGGTCGGCATCGGGTAGCCGAGGTTGCCGGAGAAGCCGCTGGACATGTCGGAGACGAAGCTGGTCTCCGCGTAGCCCGCGTCGGCGACCCGCTGGCAGACGTTGCGCGGACCGTAGATCCCCACCCGGTACGGCGAGTTCTCGCTGATCGTGTGGTGGACGCCCCGGAAGTGCGGGACGATCTTGGCGGTGACCTCGCCGTCCATCGCGTCGTAGTCGACGGCGAAGTAGATGGTGGTGCCGGGCTTGAAGCCGTGGAAGCGCGCCCACTCGACCGCGCGGAAGGCGTCGTTGTTGCCCTGCTCGTAGCCGAAGTAGTCCGCCGACCGGCTCCAGGTCTGGTAGATCGGGAAGCAGCGCAGGCCGTACTGCTTGATGGTGGCCAGCTCGCCCGGCTGGATCTGCTTCTCCGGCAGGCTGGTGGTCGAGGCGTTGGAGAGGTACCGGCCGATGTACTGGTAGCCGGCGTCCTTGAGCGCCTGGGCACGGGCCGGGGTGATCTTGGTGACGCCGTCGCAGGCCGTGCCGCGGCGGGTCTGGTCGCCGTAGGAGACCAGCAGCGAGGCCCAGGTCTGGAAGTCGCCCGCGCCGGTGACCGGCAGCTTCACGAAGGACTGGAAGGCCTCCACGCCGCTCTTCACGGTGGCGGTGAAGTCGCCGAGCGGGACGTCCCGCTTGTTGAGGATCATCGCCGCCGTGAACAGCGTCGGCCAGGTGCCGGTGGCGCCGAGCGTGAGGGTGCGGCCCTTCAACCCCGCCTGGGTGCCGGGGCCGAAGGCGCCGTTCGCGGTGCCGTCGGCCATGCCCAGCTCGTACTGGATCGCCAGCAGCATGGACTTGGCGACGTCCCGGGAGTGGTGCCCGTCGCAGGGGATGACGAAGAAGTCCTTGCGGTTGACGTAGCGGCCGTTCAGCCACCGCTGGATGGCCCGGACGCCGTCCGTACCGCCGTTGACGGTGACGTAGGCGTCCATGGTGAGCAGGCCCTTGACCACCTTGGGTTCGAGGGCGCTGCCCGGGAACACCGACTCCAGGCCCATGTGGGTCTTGAGCCTGCCGACCGCGGCCTTCACCCGGTCGTTGTACTTCCCGTCGATCTCGCCGCCGTCGTAGCCCTTGCAGTACAGGGCGGCCTGGAGGATCCGGCAGAAGTTCGCGGACGGGACGGTCGACTCGTCGAGCCTCGGGTACTTGCCCTGGAGGGTCGAGAGGGTGGTCGGGCCGAAGGAGTTCGACAGCGCGGTGATGCCCATCTCGTACTGGAGCGCGCGGGTCAGCGCGTACATGGTCGGCCAGCCGGTCCGGCCGTCCTCCTCCAGCTTCGAGATGCCGAGCGTGGCACCGCTGTTGTAGGTCGTGTTGATGAACTTCTGAGCCAGACGAACCATCTCGTCAGCCATGAGCTGTCTCCCGTGTTCCGGTGGAGCGCCGCCACCCCTCTCCGGGGCACGGGGGAGACCGCGGGGCGGCCGGGCGCGAGCAGGGCGGCACCCCCGCCACCGTGGCGGTCCGGTGGAACGAGGCCGGCGGTGATGCCCCCCCTGGAAACGGCCGCGGTCCCCCCGTTGCGGCACGGGGAGGAACTTTACCAGGGCTTTGGGGAGACTTGACCTGCTGTTTGGTTCTGCTCGGCTCGGCCTGATTCGGCCCGGCGCGGCCCAGTGCTTCTCCCGGGCCCGGTGATCCGGGGTCAGGACGTCCGGTGGGGGTGGAAGCCGTGGCCGCTCTTGCGGCCGAGGAGGCCGGCCTCGACCATCCGGGAGAGCAGCGGCGGCGGGGCGTAGAGGGGCTCCTTGTACTCGTCGTACAGGGAGCGGGCGATGGCCTCGACGGTGTCCAGGCCGATCAGGTCGGCGAGGGCGAGCGGGCCCATCGGGTGGGCGCAGCCGTGGACCATGCCGGCGTCGATGTCCTCCGGGGTGGCGTGGCCGGCCTCGGCCATCCGGATCGCGGACAGCAGATAGGGCACCAGCAGGGCGTTGACGACGAAGCCGGCCCGGTCGCGGGAGTGGACGACGTGCTTGCCGAGGGCGCCCCGGGCGAAGGCCTCGACCCGGTGCAGGGCGGCGCGGTCGGTGTGCAGCGAGGAGACCAGTTCGACCAGCGGCATCACCGGCGCCGGGTTGAAGAAGTGCAGGCCGAGGACGTGCGAGGCGCGGCCGGTGGCGATGCCGAGGCGGGTGACCGGGATGGACGAGGTGTTGGTGGCGAGGATCGCCCCGTCGTCGACGAGGACCTTGTCGAGGGTGGTGAGCACCTCGGTCTTGGCGTGCTCGTCCTCGACGACGGCCTCGACGACGAGCTGGCGGTCCGCCAGCGCCGCCGGGTCGTCGGCGAACAGCAGGTGCGCCCGGGCGGACTCGCGCTCGGCCGGGTCGATCCGGCCGCGGTCGACGGCGCGGTGCAGGGAGCGGTCGATGCGGCCGCGGGCGGCCCGGAGCGCGGCCCGGTCCTTCTCGCAGACGACGGTGTCCAGGCCGGCGCGGGCGAAGACCTCGGCGATGCCCGCGCCCATCTGTCCGGCGCCGACGACGGCGACGCGGCGGATCTCGTTCGTTCGGGTCTCGTTCGTCGGGAGCTCGGTCGTTCGGATGTCGTTCATGGTGCGGTGCCTCCGTGGTGGTGTGGCTCAGGCCGTGGCGCGCACGCGGACCAGGTGGCGGGCGTAGGCCTCGGTGGTGAGGAAGGCGGGGAGTTCGTCGCCGAGGGAGGTCTCGGTGAGGACCCGTACGGCGGCGTCGAGGAGCTCGGGGTCGACGCCCTCGGCGAGGAGGGTGGCGCGCTCGCGGTCGATCAGCCGGCGCACCAGGTCCGGGGTGGCGAGCGAGCCGCCGGTGAGCCGGGTGCAGTGGTGCTGCCACTGCCAGATCTGGCAGCGGGCGATCTCGGCGGTGGCGACGTCCTCCATCAGGCCGAACACGGCGACGGCGCCGGTGCCGCCGAGCCAGGCGGTGAGGTAGCGCAGGGCGACGGCGACGTTGGCGCGCAGCCCCTGGTCGGTGGGCAGGCCGGCGGACAGCCGGTGCACGCCCAGCAGGTCGTCGGCGGTGACCTCGACGTCCGCGCGGGTGCGGTCGAGCTGGTGCGGGAACGCGCCGAGGACGGCGTCGAAGGCGGTGCGGCAGGCGTCCACCAGGCCGGGGTGGGCGACCCAGGAGCCGTCGAAGCCGTCCCCGGCCTCCCGCTCCTTGTCGGCCCGCACCTTGGTCAGGGCGACGGCGTTGGCGGCCGGGTCGCGCTGGGGGATCGCGGCGGCCATCCCGCCGATGGCGTGGGCGCCGCGCCGGTGGCAGGTGCGTACGAGGAGGTCGGTGTAGGCGCGCAGGAAGGGCTGGGTCATGGTGAGGGTGGCGCGGTCCGGCAGGACGTAACGCGGGCCGTGCTGGGCGAAGTTCTTGATCAGGCTGAACAGGTAGTCCCAGCGGCCCGCGTTCAACCCGGCGGCGTGGTCGCGCAGTTCGTAGAGGATCTCGTCCATCTCGAAGGCGGCGGTGATGGTCTCGATCAGCACGGTGGCGCGGACCGTCCCGTACGGGATGCCCAACTCGGCCTGGGCGGCGGTGAAGACGTCGTTCCACAGCCGGGCTTCGAGGTGGTTCTCCAGCTTGGGCAGGTAGAAGTACGGGCCGCTGCCGCGCTCGATCTGGCGTCGGCCGCAGTGGAAGAGGTAGAGGCCGAAGTCGACCAGGGCGCCGACGGCCGGGCGGCCGTCGATCAGCAGGTGGGCCTCGTCCAGGTGCCAGCCGCGCGGGCGGACCACGATGGTGGCCGGGTCGGTCCCGACGGAGTAGTGCTTGCCGTCCGGGGTGGTCTCCTCGATCCGGCGCTCGACCGCGTCGGCCAGGTTCAGCTGGCCGGTGACCAGGTTGTGCCAGGTGGGGGAGGTGGCGTCCTCGAAGTCCGCGAGCCACACCTTCGCGCCGGAGTTGAGGGCGTTGACGGCCATCCGGCGCTCGGGCGGGCCGGTGATCTCCACCCGGCGGTCGGTGAGGCCGGGGCCGGCGCCGGCCACCCGCCAGCTGGGGTCCGCGCGGACGGCGGCGGTCTCCGGGCGGAAGTCCAGGGTGCCGCCGGACGCCAACTCGGCGGCGCGGCGCGCGCGTTCGGCGAGCAGCTCGGTGCGGCGGGCGGCGAACCCGTCGTGCAGCCGGGCGAGGAAGGCGAGGGCCTCGGGGGTGAGGACCTCCTCGAAGCGGTCCTCGGGCTCTCCGAGGACCTCGACGCGACGGGACTGGCTCATCCGGTTCTCCAGGGAAGCAGGCGGGGGCGGGTCAGGTAGGGGCGGGTCAGGCGGGGACGGGTGGGGCCCGGGGCCGCGTCCCTCAACGCGGCCCCGGGCGGGTGGGCGGCACGGAGCTCCCTCGCTCCGCCGTACGCGCCGCCGGGGTGGCACGCTCCGGTGGGTGGACGACCGAATCCACCGGGCGGGCGGGGATCGGAGGATCAGTGGAACTGCTCAGCCTCGGTGGAGCCGGTCAGCGCCAGGGTCTCGGCTTCGGGGTTGAGCGCGGTGGAGACCTGGTCGAAGTAGCCGGTGCCGACCTCGCGCTGGTGCTTCACGGCCGTGTAGCCGTCCGGCACGGCCGCGAACTCGGCCTCCTGGAGGTCTACGTAGGCCGTCATGCCGTGCTCGGCGTAGCCGCGGGCCAGCTGGAACATCGAGTGGTTGAGGGCGTGGAAGCCGGCCAGCGTGATGAACTGGAAGCGGTAGCCCATCGCACCCAACTCCCGCTGGAACTTGGCGATCCGGTCGTCGTCCAGGGCGGCCTTCCAGTTGAAGGAAGGCGAGCAGTTGTAGGCCAGCATCTTGTCCGGGTACTCGGCCTTGAGCGCCTCGGCGAACTCCCGGGCCTGGGCGAGGTCCGGGGTGCCGGTCTCCACCCAGATGAGGTCCGCGTACGGGGCGAAGGCCAGGCTGCGGGAGATCACCGGCGCCATGCCGGGCTCGACCCGGTAGAAGCCCTCGGCGGTGCGCTCGCCGGTGCAGAAGCGGGCGTCGCGCTCGTCCACGTCGGTGGTGAGCAGGTTGGCGGCCAGCGCGTCGGTGCGGGCGACGATCAGGGTCGGCACGTCGGCGACGTCGGCGGCCAGGCGGGCCGCGTTGAGGGTGCGGACGTGCTGGGCGGTGGGGACGAGCACCTTGCCGCCGAGGTGGCCGCACTTCTTCTCGGAGGCCAGCTGGTCCTCGTAGTGGATGCCCGCGGCGCCGGCCGCGATCATGGCCTTGGTGAGCTCGAAGGCGTTCAGCGGGCCGCCGAAGCCCGCCTCGGCGTCGGCGACGATCGGCACCAGCCAGTCCGGGCCGCCGTCGGTGCCCTCGGCGGCGTCGATCCCGTCGGCGCGCAGCAGCGCGTTGTTGATCCGACGCACCACCTGGGGAACGGAGTTGGCGGGGTAGAGGCTCTGGTCCGGGTAGGTCTGGCCGGCCTGGTTGGCGTCGGCCGCGACCTGCCAGCCGGACAGGTAGATCGCCTGCAGCCCGGCCTTGACCATCTGGACGGCCTGACCGCCGGTCAGCGCGCCCAGGGCGTGCACGTAGTCCTGCTCGTGGAGCTGCTTCCACAGGCGCTCGGCGCCGCGGCGGGCCAGGGTGTGCTCCTCGCGCACCGTACCGGACAGCCGGACGACGTCGGCCGCGCCGTACGTGCGCTCGATGCCGGCCCAGCGGGGGTCGGACGCCCACCGGGCGGCCAGCTCCGCCGCCTGCTGCTCCTGCTGCTGCCGAACCGACTGGGTCATGGTGATCGACTCCCGGGGATGATATGCGAAGGACGTTGCGAAGGATGTGAGCGACCTCTCACGAGGTGGTGAGAGGGCGGCCGGGTGGCGCCGGGCAGCGGTGGAACACCGCGGGACGTGGTCACCCGGACGGCAGGTCAGGGCAGTTGACCTGCCCGTTCGCCGCCGTTCTGGGCGCCTCCCGGCCGCAGCACCGACTCTGGCAGCCGGCGCGGCCGCCGTCACCGGTGGAGCCGTGCCAAGTTCCGCGAAGCCCGTCCGGCGAATCCGCGAAGCTTGCGAAGGCCTGCCCGGAGGCGTTGCGGCTAGGCTGCGCCGCACCGGCCCGACCCGACGGCCGGACACGGAGGTGCGGGACGATGGGGAAGGCCTTCGCCGGGGCCAGGCTGCGCCGGCTCCGGGAGGAACGCGGACTGAGCCAGGCCGCCACGGCGCGGATGATCGACCTCTCGCCCAGCTACCTCAACCAGCTGGAGCACGACGCCCGCCCGCTGACCGTCGCGGTGCTGCTGCGGCTCACCGAGGCGTTCGGCGTGGAGGCCGGGTACTTCGCCCCACCGGACAGCGCCCGGCTCGCCGCCGAACTGCGCGACGGCCTCGGCGAGGAGCTCGCGGCCGGCCGGATCACCCCCGGTGACCTCGACGAGGTCGCCACCCGACTGCCCGCCGTGGCACGGCTGTTGACCGACCTCGGGCGGGGACGGCGCGCCCTGGCCGAGCAGCTCGCCGTCCTCGCGGGGGACCGGGGTCCGGCCGCCGACACCCGGACCCCGCACGAGGAGGTCCGCGAGTTCTTCTACCGCCGGCAGAACTACGTCCATGAACTCGACACGGCAGCCGAGGAGTTGGCGGGCGAGATCCGGCTGCGGCGCGGCGGGGTGCGGGCGGTGCTGGCCGAGCGGCTGGCCGACGTGCACGGCGTACGGCTCGCCTCCGGCGGGGAGCAGCTGCACCGGTACGAGCCGCGGACCCGGACCCTGCGGCTGTCGGACCGGCTGCGCCCCGGCCAGCAGGCCTTCCGGCTGGCCACCCAGCTCGGCTACCTGGAACACGACGCGCTGCTCTCCGAACTCGCTGCCCAGGACAGCCCCGAAGGCTCGGCCGCGCACTCGCTCACCCGGATCGGCCTGGCCAACTACTTCGCCGCCGCCCTCGTCCTGCCCTACGCCGCGTTCCACGCCGAGGCCGAGTCCGCCCGCTACGACATCGAGCACCTCGCCGACCACTTCGGCGTCGGCTACGAGACGGTCTGCCACCGCCTCAGCACCTGCCAGCGCCCCGGTCTGCGCGGGGTGCCGTTCTCCTTCGTCCGGGTCGACCGGGCCGGGAACGTCTCCAAGCGGCAGTCCGCCACGCCCTTCCACTTCTCCCGCACCGGCGGCACCTGCCCGCTGTGGAACGTCTACGACGCCTTCGCCGCCCCGGGCCGGGTCCACGTCCAGGTCGCCGCCATGCCGGACGGGCGCCGCTACCTGTGGACGGCCCGGGCCGTCACCCGCTCGCCCGGTGGCTGGGGCCGACCCGGCAAGACCTTCGCGATCGGCCTCGGCTGCGAACTCCGGCACGCGGGACGGCTGGTGTACTCCGCGGGCCTGGACCTGGCCGACGAGGCCGCCGCCACCCCGATCGGCCTGGGCTGCAAGGTCTGCGAACGCCCGGCCTGCGCCCAGCGCTCGGCCCCGGCGATCGGCCGCCCGCTGGCCGTCGACGAGCACACCAGCACCTTCGTCCCGTACCCGGCGTCCTCCTGAGCGGTGCCGCACGGGGCGAGGAAGCCCCCGGAGGGCCGTCGGACGAGTACAACCACCTTTCCTGCCAGCGGGTTTGGCGGTATCGATCGGAGGGCATCGCCTGCCCGGAAGCCCCGTGTGCCACGGGCGGAAGTGAGGTGGGACGGATGGCCGGCGACGAGACGCCACAGCCCTTCGCGACGTTCTGCGGCAACTGCAACTGCGGTTGCCCCCAGGTGTTCCTGGACCGGGAGGCCCCGGCGGACCGGCGGGTGAGGATCACCGACGACTTCGGTCAGCAGATCCGGATGAGCGAGGACCAGTTCCGCGACCTGGTGCGCCAGGCCAAGGAGGGACTGCTGGACCTCTCGGCGGCTTCGGCCGGCTGACCGCGATCGAACGGCCCCCGGGGGCGGCGGTCCGATGACCCGCCGCCGGTCCGGCGAAGGGCCGTGGTCGCGGCCCGGGACTCGCCGATCGGTGTCGGGGGCATGGACACCTCGCTCTACGGGAACGCGTGGCCGACCTTGCGCTGTGGCTCGACCACCACCGGCCCGTCCTGGCCCTGTGACCCGTCGCGGCCCTGTGACCGTTCGGGCCCGCGCCGCGCGGCGGTGGGTCTGGACTTACTAGGACGTCCAACTATATGGTCGACGGCAGGTCCGCGGTGTCAGGGAAGCCGGTGTGAGTCCGGCACGGTCCCGCCACTGTGACCGGGGAGTTCGTCCTCGCAGATGACGGCCACTGGCAGCCAGCCGGGAAGGCCAGGGGGCGGGCGTGGATCCGGGAGTCAGGATACCGGCCGCGGATGATCCGTGTTTTCCACGAGGATGGAGACGACACGCATGACTCCGGGCCGCTGTTCCCGCTCCGCTGCCGTGCTGCCGACCGTCGGGGCCCATCGCCCCTGACGGTTCGTCACTTAACGCCTGCCGCAAGGGCGTACGACCGTACGTCCGATGCCGCGGCGTGCTCTCTCCATTCCTCCTCTCCCCACCCGTGACGAGAGAAGGAACCGATGGTCCGCGAACTGACCCACTTCATCGGCGGCAAGCGCGTCGCCGGGACGTCCGGCCGCTACGGCGACGTCTTCGACCCCAACACCGGCCGGGTGCAGGCCCGGGTGCCGCTGGCCGACTGGGCCGAGGTCGAGGCGGTGATCGCCGACGCCGCCCAGGCCCAGCCCGCGTGGGCGGCCTGGAACCCGCAGCGGCGGGCGCGGGTGCTGCTGCGCTTCCTGCAACTGGTCGAGCAGGAGAAGGAGGAACTGGCCCGGCTGCTCTCCGCCGAGCACGGCAAGACCGTGGCCGACGCCCACGGTGACCTCCAACGCGGCCTGGAGGTGGTGGAGTTCGCCGCCGGGATCCCGCACCTGTTGAAGGGCGAGTTCACCGACAACGCCGGCACCGGCATCGACGTCTACTCGATGCGCCAGCCGCTCGGCGTGGTCGCCGGTATCACGCCGTTCAACTTCCCGGCGATGATCCCGCTGTGGAAGGCCGCGCCCGCGCTGGCCTGCGGCAACTCCTTCGTTCTCAAGCCCTCCGAGCGGGACCCGTCGGTGCCGCTGCGGCTGGCCGAGCTGTTTCTGGAGGCCGGGCTGCCGCCGGGCGTGCTCAACGTGGTCAACGGTGGCAAGGAGGCGGTGGACACCCTGCTGGAGGACGAGCGGGTGCAGGCCGTCGGCTTCGTCGGCTCCACTCCGATCGCCCAGTACGTCTATGCGACGGCGGCCGCCCACGGGAAGCGGGCGCAGTGCTTCGGTGGCGCGAAGAACCACATGATCGTGATGCCGGACGCGGACCTCGACCAGGCCGCCGACGCGCTGATCGGCGCCGGCTACGGCTCGGCGGGGGAGCGCTGCATGGCGATCTCGGTGGCCGTCCCGGTGGGGGAGGAGACCGCGGACGCGCTGGTGGCCAAGCTGGTCGAGCGGATCGCCGCGCTCAAGGTCGGCCGCTCGGACGATCCGGCGGCTGACTTCGGCCCGCTGGTCGGCGCCGACGCGCTGGAGCGGGTCCGCGGGTACCTCGACCTCGGGGTCCGGGAGGGCGCCGAACTCGTCGTCGACGGGCGGGACTTCCGGCTGGAGGGCCACGAGGGCGGTTACTTCCTCGGCGCCTCGCTGTTCGACCGGGTGACCCCGGAGATGCGCGTCCACCGGGAGGAGATCTTCGGCCCGGTGCTCACCGTGGTCCGCGCCGCCGACTACGAGGAGGCGCTGCGGCTGCCCAGCGAGCACGAGTTCGGCAACGGCGTGGCCATCTACACCCGGGACGGCGACACCGCCCGGGACTTCGCCCGCCGGGTGAACACCGGCATGGTCGGTGTCAACGTGCCGATCCCGGTGCCGATCGCCTACCACACCTTCGGCGGCTGGAAGCGCTCCGCCTTCGGCGACCTCAACCAGCACGGTCCGGACTCGATCCGCTTCTACACCCGCACCCGCACCGTCACCTCGCGCTGGCCCTCCGGGGTCAAGGAGGGCGCGAGCTTCACCATGCCGACGATGGGGTGAACGCCGTGCACACCAGTGAACTGACGGAGGATCAGGTCGCGATCGCCGAGGCCGTCGGAGCCTTCGCCGCCGAGTGCCTGGCCCCGCACGCGGTCGAGTGGGACCGGACCAAGCACTTCCCGGTGGACGTGCTGCGCAAGGCCGCCGACCTCGGCCTCGCCGGGGTCTACGTCCGGGAGGACGTCGGCGGCTCCCAACTCTCCCGGCTCGACGGCGTGGTGGCCTTCGAGGCACTGGCGGGCGGCTGCCCGTCCGTTGCCGCCTACCTGTCCATCCACAACATGGTCGGCTGGATGGTCGACCGCTACGGCAGCGAGGACCAGCGCCACCGCTGGCTGCCCGCGCTCTGCACCGCCGAGGACCTGGGCAGCTACTGCCTCACCGAACCCGGCGCCGGCTCCGACGCCGCCGCGCTCGCCACCCGGGCGGTGCGCGACGGCGACCACTGGGTGCTGGACGGCGTCAAGCAGTTCATCTCCGGCGCGGGCGCGGCCCGGGTGTACGTGGTGATGGCGCGCACCGGCGGCCCGGGCGCCGCCGGGGTGTCCGCCTTCGTGGTGGAGCGGGACGACCCCGGGCTCTCCTTCGGCCCCGACGAGCGGAAGATGGGCTGGAACGCCCAGCCCACCCGCCAGGTCGTCCTGGACGGCGTCCGGCTGCCCGCCGACCGCCTGCTCGGCGGCGAGGGCGAGGGCTTCCGGATCGCCATGGCCGGCCTGAACGGCGGCCGGCTCGGCATCGCCGCCTGCTCGCTCGGCGGTGCCCAGAGCGCCCTGGAACGCACCACCGTCCACCTCGCCGACCGGGAGGCCTTCGGCGCCCGGCTGCTGCACACCCAGGCGCTGCAGTTCCGGCTCGCCGACATGGCCACCGAGTTGGAGGCCGCCCGGGCGCTGCTCTGGCGGGCCGCCGCGGCTCTGGACCGGGGCGACCGGCGGGCACCGCAGCTGTGCGCGATGGCCAAGCGGCACGCCACCGACACCGGCTTCGAGGTGGCCAACCAGGCGCTCCAACTCCACGGCGGCTACGGCTACCTGGCCGAGTACGGCATCGAGAAGATCGTCCGCGACCTGCGGGTGCACCAGATCCTGGAAGGGACCAACGAGATCATGCGCGTCATCGTCGCCCGCGGTCTGATCGGAGCCGCCTGATGAGTGCCGAGGAGGTCCTGGTCCACCGCGAGGGCCGGGCCGGGCTGATCGTCCTCAACCGCCCCAAGGCGCTCAACGCCCTCACCCACGGCATGGTCCGGCGCATCGCGCGCGCCCTGGACGACTGGGAGCACGACCCGGCCGTGGCCACCGTGGTGATCACCGGCGCCGGCGAGCGCGGGCTCTGCGCGGGCGGCGACATCGTGGCCATCCACCGCGCCGCCTCCGGCGGGGATCAGGGCGCCGCCGAGGAGTTCTGGCGCGACGAGTACCACCTCAACGCCCGGATCGCCCGCTACCCCAAGCCCTACGTGGCCGTGATGGACGGCATCGTGATGGGCGGCGGAGTCGGCGTCTCCGCCCACGGCAGCGTCCGGATCGTCACCGAACGCACCAGGATCGCCCTGCCGGAGACCGGGATCGGCTTCGTCCCCGACGTCGGCGGCACCTACCTGCTCGCCCTCGCCCCCGGCGAACTCGGCACCCACCTGGCCCTGACGGCCGGCTCCGTCGGCGCCGCGGACGCCCTGCTCTGCGGGCTCGCCGACCACCACGTCCCCGCCGAACGCCTCCCGGCGCTGCTGGACGACCTGGCCGAACGACCCGTGCACGACGCCCTGGAACGGCACGTCGCCGCCGCGCCGCCCGGTCCGCTGGCCGGGCAGCGGGGTTGGATCGACCGCTGCTACGCGGCCGGTTCCGTCGAGGAGATCCTCGACCGGCTCGGCGACAGCGGCGAACCGGAGGCGAAGGCGGCCGCCGACCGGATCGCGGCCAACTCCCCGAGCGCCGTGAAGGCGACGCTCGCCGCCCTGCGCCGGGCCCGGGCGCTCGGCCCGCTGGAAGCGGTGCTCGACCAGGAGTACCGGATCTCCTGCGCGGCACTCGCCACCCCGGACCTCGCGGAGGGCATCCGGGCCCAGGTGATCGACAAGGACCGCTCACCGCGCTGGCACCCGGCCACCCTGGCCGAGGTCGAGGACGCCGTCGTGGCCCGCTACTTCGCCCCGCTCGGCGAGCGCGAACTCGGCCTCGCCGCCACCACACCCCTGGAGCGCTGGTGACCCTCGCGATCGGATTCGTCGGACTCGGCAACATGGGCGGCCCGATGGCCGCCAACCTGGTCAAGGCCGGTCACCGGGTGACCGGTTACGACCTCTCGGCCGCCGCCCGGGAGCGGGCGGCCGCCCACGGCGTGACGGTGGCCGGCTCGGCGGCGGAGGCCGTCACCGACGCCGAGGTGGTGCTCACCATGCTGCCGACGGGACGTCATGTCCTGGATGCCTACGAGGAGTTGACGCTCGCGGCGAGCGGGGCGCTGTTCGTGGACTGCTCCACCGTCGCGGTCGGCGACGCCCGGGTGGCCGCGGACCTCGCCCGTACGGTCGGGCACCGGGCCGTGGACGCGCCGGTCTCCGGCGGCGTCCCCGGAGCCGAGGCCGCGAGCCTGACCTTCATGGCCGGCGGGGATGAGGCCGAGTTCGCCGAGGCGGAACCGGTGCTGGCCGCGATGGGCCGCAAGGTGGTGCACTGCGGAGGCTCCGGCGCAGGGCAGGCCGCGAAGATCTGCAACAACATGATCCTCGGCGTCTCGATGATCGCGGTGAGCGAGGCCTTCGTCCTCGGCGAGCGCCTCGGCCTCAGCCACCAGGCGCTCTACGAGGTCGCCTCCACCGCCTCCGGCCAGTGCTGGGCGCTCACCACCAACTGCCCCGTCCCCGGGCCGGTGCCGACCAGCCCGGCCAACCGCGACTACGCCGCCGGGTTCGCGGCCGCCCTGATGGCCAAGGACCTGGGGCTGGCCGCCGACGCCGCCACCGCGACCGCCGCGCCGACCGAACTCGGCCGCCGGGCAGCCGAGTTGTTCGCCGACTTCGCCCGGGGCGAGGGCGGCGGTCTGGACTTCTCCGCCATCATCACCACGCTGAGGGAGCGCGTATGACGTACGGGACGATCCTGGTCGAGCGCAAGGGCCGGGTCGGGCTGATCACCCTCGACCGGCCGAAGGCGCTGAACGCGCTGAACACCCGGCTGATGAACGAAGTCGTCGCGGCGGCAACGGAGTTCGACCGGGACCCGGAGATCGGCTGCCTGCTGCTGACCGGCTCGGCGAAGGCCTTCGCGGCCGGTGCGGACATCAAGGAGATGCAGTCCCTCGACTTCGTCGACGCCTACCTCGGCGACTGGTTCGCCGCCTGGGACCGCTTCGCGGCCCTGCGCAAGCCCGTGGTCGCGGCGGTCGCGGGCTACGCGCTGGGCGGCGGCTGCGAGTTGGCGATGATGTGCGACATCCTGCTGGCCGCGGACACCGCGAAGTTCGGCCAGCCGGAGATCAAGCTCGGGGTGATCCCGGGTATCGGCGGCTCGCAGCGCCTCACCCGCGCCGTCGGCAAGGCCAAGGCGATGGACCTGTGCCTCACCGGCCGGATGATGGGCGCCGAGGAGGCCGAGCGGGCCGGCCTGGTCGCCCGGATCGTCCCGGCCGACCAGCTGCTCACCGAGGCGCTGGCCACCGCCGAGACCGTCGCGGCGATGTCCACCCCGGCGGCGGTCATGCTCAAGGAGAGCGTCAACCGCTCCTTCGAGACGGCGCTCGCCGAGGGCGTCCGCTTCGAACGCCGGCTGTTCCACTCGGTGTTCGCCGCGGCTGACCAGAAGGAGGGCATGGCCGCCTTCGCCGAGAAGCGGGCGCCGAAGTTCGAGAACCGCTGACGCCGGGGGCGGCGGGCCGAGGCCGGGGCCGGGGTCGGGTGATCGACCCGGCCCCGGCCCTTCCCCGATGGCCGCGTCCTACCTCCCGGCGCGTCGGCCGCCGAGCCGCAGGCCGCCGAACACCAGGCCGCCCACGAAGAGGACGATCCCGATCAGGAGCAGCCACAGCAGCCCCTTCACCAGGACGCCCACGAAGCCGAACACCACCGCGATGAGCAGGATGAACAGGAGCAGTGCCATGTCGTTCCCCTTCCGCTTCCTCGCCTCGTCCTCGTGCCCGCCGGTGGGCGCCGCCGTCAGCGCTCGCGCCCGAAGGCGCCCTTGACCCGGTCGGCGGCGCCGCGCACGGCGTCCTTGACGTCGTCCGCGGCCTGCTCGGCCTTCGATTCGACCTGATCGGCCTGACCCTCGCCCTTGAGCTTCTGGTCGCCGGTCACGTCCCCGGCCTTCTCCTTGGCCTTGCCGGCCAGCTCCCGCGCCTTGTTCGACAGGCTGCCCATCCGGTCCTCCCATGGTCCCTCGTTCGTCGGCGACGTGGCTCCGTCGCCGCTGTTCGTCTCCGTTTGCCCCGTAATCGCCCTTCCATGCACCGGGGCGGATCGGTGTCCGGGCGGGCCCGGGCCGCCTCGAACGCGTTCGTTACGATCGGGGGATGACCGCGAGAAGAGAGCCGATCAGCCGCCGGGAGCGCCCGGCGAAGCCCGCCCTGTCCCGTCGGTGGATCGTCGACACCGCCGTACGGGTCATGCGGGCGGAGGGGCTGGAGAAGGTCACCATGCGCCGCCTGGCCGCGGAGCTGGACACCGGCCCGGCCTCGCTGTACGTCTACCTGGCCAACACCGCCGAGCTGCACGCCGCCGTCCTGGACGCCCTGCTGGGGGAGGTCGACCTGACCGGCGGGCGCCCCGACGGCGCCGCGGCCGTCGAGGGGGACGACTGGCGCGAGCGGCTGCGTGCCGTCCTGGCCTCCTACACCGCCGTGCTCTTCGCGCACCCCCAGCTCGCCCGCTCGGCCGTCGTGGCGCGGCCCAGCGGCGAGAACTACCTGCGACTGGTGGAGTGCGTCCTCGGCCTGCTGTCCCGCAGCGGCGCCCCCCGGGAGCAGGTCGCCTGGGGCGTGGACAAGCTGCTCCAGGACGCCACCGCCACGGCCGCCGAGCACGCGACGCAGGCGCAGGACCCGGCGTCCGACGAGGCCTGGAGCGCCACCACCCGGGCCCTGCGGACGGTGGACGAGGGCACCCACCCGGCGATCCGGGCGCACATGCCCGTCCTGGTCGGCGGCTCGGCCGAGCAGCGCCTGCGCTGGGGCTTCGACGTGCTGGTCAACGGCATCACCGGGACGCCGGTCCCGGGCGCGGAGGGCTGAACCCGCTGACTCGGGGCCCGGGCGTCCGGGGTGCTGGGCGTCGACATGCCCATCGACGAACTTGTTCGGAACGAACATGTTCGTTACCGTGGAGGAGTCCGGTCAATCCTCAGGAGGCACCCATGAGCACCCACCACCCCATCGCGATCATCGGCGGCGGTCTCGGCGGTCTCACCGCCGCCCGCGTGCTGCACGTCCACGGCGTCCCGGCCGTCGTCTTCGAACTGGAGGCCTCCGCCGCCGCCCGGTCCCAGGGCGGCATGCTCGACATCCACGAGGAGACCGGTCAGCGGGCGCTGCGGGCCGCCGGCCTGTACGAGGACTTCCTGGGGCTCGTCCACGCGGGCGGCCAGGAGATGCGCCTGGTCGGCCCCGACGCCGTGGTCCGCGTCGCGGAGCAGGACGACGGCACCGGCGGCCGCCCCGAGGTCGACCGCGGCGACCTGCGCGACCTGCTGCTGGCCTCGCTGCCCGAGGACACCGTCCGCTGGGGGAGCAAGGCCACCGGCGTCCGACCGCTCGGCGACGGCCGCCACGAGGTGACCTTTGCCGACGGGTCCACCGTCACCACCGACCTCCTGATCGGCGCCGACGGCGCCTGGTCCCGGGTGCGGCCGCTGCTCTCCGACGCCGTACCCGCCTACACCGGCATCTCCTTCGCCGAGGCCGACCTGCACGACGCCGACGCCCGCCACCCGCGCAGCGCCGCCCTGATCGGCGGGGGCTTCTTCCTCGGCCTGGGCGGCGGCCGCGGCTTCCTCGCGCACCGGGAGAGCGACGGCAGCCTCCACGTCTACGCAGCCGTGCGGGCCGACGAGGGCTGGCTCGACACCGTCGACTTCACCGACCTCGCCGCCGCCCGGGCCGGCGTCCTCGACCGCTTCGACGGCTGGCACGACGACCTGCGCGCCCTGGTCGCCGACGCGGACACCCTCACCCCGCGCCGCATCCACGCCCTACCGGTCGGCCACCGCTGGGAGCCGACCCCGGGCGTGACGCTCCTCGGGGACGCGGCCCACCTGATGTCCCCGTTCGCGGGTGAGGGCGCCAACCTGGCGATGCTCGACGGCGCCGAACTCGCCGCGGCCCTGGTCGCCCACCCCGGCGACACCGCGGCCGCGCTGGCCGCCTACGAGACGGCCCTGTTCCCGTGCGCCGAGGCGTCCGCCGCGGACTCCGCCGCCAGCCTGGAGTCGATGTTCGGCGAGGACGGGCTCGACCGGATGGTCGAGTTCTTCACCTCCGCCCCCGCCCCCGCCCCCGCGGCCGAGTGACCGGCTGACCGGCGCGCCGGTGCTCCTGGCGCGTTGCGCGGCGGGGTGCGGCCGCCCGGCTGAGATGCTCGCCCGGTGGAGACCAGGGACACGGGCCGGATCGAGGCGTTCAGCGACGGGGTGTTCGCGATCGCGATCACCCTGCTGGTGCTGGAGATCAAGATCCCGCAGGCGCACGGGGCGGCGGAGCTGTGGCGGGCGCTCGGGGCGCAGTGGCCGTCCTACTTCGCGTACGTGGTGAGCTTCCTGGTGATCGGGGTGGTCTGGGTGAACCACCACACCCTGTTCGCCCACCTCGCCCGGGTCGACCGCACCCTGATGTTCCTCAACCTGCTGCTGCTCATGCTGATCTCCGTGCTGCCGTTCCCGACCGCCGTGGTCGCGCAGAACCTGCGCAACGGCTCGGCGGCGAACGTCGCGGCGGCCGTGTACGGCGCGGTGATGGTCGGTCAGGCGGTGCTGTTCTCCGCCTTCTGGAACCACGTCACGCGCACCGGCCGCTGCTTCGACGAGCAGGTGGACGTGCCGGCGGCCCGGGCCGCCCGTTGGCGGTTCGAACTGGGGCTGGTGGTCTACCCGCTCACCGTCGCGCTGGCCTTCCTCTCCGCCCCGGCCGCCCTCGCCGTCCACGGGCTGCTGGCCGTCTACTACGGGTTCAACCAGGTGCGGGTGCCGCTGCTGGCGCAGGGGGCCTGACCGGATCGCGGAAACCACGGCCGGGGGAGCGGCGGTTGTCGTAGCGTCCGGGCCATGGACCACGCCTTCGCCACCCGCTTCGCCCAGGACTGGGCCGCCGCCTGGAACTCCCACGACCTGGAGCGCATCCTCGCCCACTTCACCGAGGACGTCGTCTTCGCCTCGCCCCGGATCGTCGAGCTGATCGGCGACCCGTCCGGCGAGGTGCGCGGCAAGGAGGCCCTGCGCGTCTACTGGCGCAAGGGCCTCCAGCACCTGCCCGACCTGCACTTCACCGTCGAGGACGTCCGGGCCTCCGTGGACACCCTCGTCATCAACTACCGCAACGAGCGCGGCCGGGCCGTCGCGGAGGTGCTCACCTTCCGCGACGGCCTGGTCTGCCACGGCCTCGGCGCGTACGGGCCGGAGGCGTAGGCCCTGTCCGGCCGTCACCGCCGCCGTACCGGGCCCGTCAGACGACGGTCAGGACGATCTTGCCGGTGGTGCGGCCCTGCTCGCCGAGCTCATGGGCCTTGGCGGCCTGGTCGAGCGGGAGGACGGCCTCGACCACGGGCCGCAGTGCGCCCCGCTCGGCGAGGGCGGTGAGCTCGCGCAGGCCCAGGTGGTCGGGCTCGACCAGGACCCAGCTCGCGCTGACGCCGTCCCGCGCCGCGGGGACGTCGCCCGGGCCGGGCAGGGTGATCAGCCGGCCGCCGGGACGCAGCACCTTCATGGACCGTTCGGCGGTCTCGCCGCCGAGCCCGTCGAGCACCACGTCCACGTCGGACACGGCCTCCTCGAAGCGGACCTCGCGGTAGTCGACCACCTCGTCCGCACCCAGGTCGCGCACCAGGTCGTGCTTGCCCGCGCTGGCCGTGCCGATGACGTACGCGCCGCGCGCCTTCGCGATCTGGACCGCCAGGTGGCCGACGCCACCGGCCGCCGCGTGCACCAGCACCCGCTCGCCGGGGCGCACGTCGGCCGCGTCGACCAGGGCCTGCCAGGCGGTCAGCCCGGCCAGCGGCAGCGCCGCCGCCTCCACGTGCGACAGACCGGCCGGCTTCGGGGCGAGGTGCCGGGCCGGGGCGACGACGTACTCGGCGTAGCCGCCCGCCTGGCGCGGGAACAGCGGCATGCCGTAGACCTCGTCGCCGGGGCGGTGGTTGCTCACCCCGGGGCCGACGGCCTCCACCGTGCCGGAGACGTCCCAGCCGACCGCCGGCACCTCGCCCCACTCGATGAGCGCCCCGCTCGCCCTGGTCTTCCAGTCCACCGGGTTCACCCCGGCCGCGTGCACCTTCACCAGGACCTCGTTCATCCCCGGCTCGGGCCGCGCCAGCTCCCGCTCCACCAGCTGCTCCGGGCCGCCCCACTGCTCCACCACGACTGCACGCATGTCCGTACGCCTTGCTCTCGTCGGATCCGGTCGATCCGTTCCACTGCCGGGCCTGCCCGGCGCAACGAGGTCAACCATTCCGTGCCCGGGACCAGCGCGGGGTTGGCCGTCCGGCCACTATGTGACAGGATCTGGCCATGGCAAGGATCCGGCCGGAGGGCCCGCGGAACTGCTCGGAACCGGCGCCGATGGCGCCCGATCCGCACCGGGTCGCGGTGCTGGCCCTGCCCGGGGTCCCGCCGTTCGAGCTGGGCATCCCCTCCCGGGTGTTCGGCAGCGCGGAGGACGTCGAGGGCCGTCGGCTCTACGAGGTCACGGTCTGCACCGCCGACGGGGCGGCCGTCCTCAGTGACGCGGGCTTCACCGTGCAGCCCGCCGCCGGGCCCGAGGCCCTGGCCGCGGCGGACACCGTGGTGATCCCGCCCACCCATGCGATGCCCGAGCTGGGCACCGGCGGCCCGCTGCCGCCCGAGGTCGCCGCGGCCGTCGCCCGGATCCGCCCCGGCACCCGGCTGGTGTCGATCTGCTCCGGCTCCTACGTGCTCGCCGCGGCCGGACTGCTCGACGGCCGGCCGGCCACCACCCACTGGAACCTCGCCCCCGAGTTCCGCCGGGCCTACCCCGCGGTCAAGGTCGACGAGGAGGTGCTCTTCGTCGACGACGGCGACGTGCTCACCTCCGCCGGGGTGGCCGCGGGCGTCGACCTCTGCCTGCACCTCATCCGCCGCGACCACGGCGCGGCCACCGCCAACCGGGTCGCCCGGATGTGCGTCGTGCCGCCGTGGCGGGACGGCGGGCAGGCCCAGTACATCGACCGTCCCGTCCCCGACCCCACCATCGCGGACACCACCGCCACCCGGGCCTGGGCGCTCGCCCACCTCGACGAGCCGCTGCCGCTCACCAGGCTCGCCGAGCACGCCCGGATGAGCCTGCGGTCCTTCACCCGGCGCTTCCGCGACGAGGTCGGCATGACCCCGGTCCAGTGGCTCACCGCCCAGCGGCTCGAACTGGCCAAACAGCTCCTGGAGACCACGGACCTGCCCATCGACCTGGTCGCCCACCGGGCGGGCTTCGGCACCGCGAACTCCCTGCGCGCCCACATGCGGGCGACCTTCGGCATCTCGCCCGCCTCCTACCGCCGCACCTTCGGCACGGACGACCGGGTGGCCGCGCTCAGGTGACCGCCTCCGGCCGGTCGCGCGTGCCCGGATGGCTGGGCCCAGGTGGCCGTGCCCAGGTGGCCGGGCCCGGTCAGGGCGGCGCGGGCAGCTCCACCGTGACGCGCAGCCCGCCGCCCGGGCGCGGACCGAGGGTGAGCGTCCCGTCGTGGGCCTCGGCGATGGACCGGACGATCGCCAGGCCCAGCCCGACGCCCGCGTGGTGGTTGCGGACGCGCCCGATGCCGCGCTGGAACGGCTCGGTGAGCGTCGCGACCAGCTCCGGGGCGAGCGTCTCGCCGGTGTTCTCGACGACGAGCAGCGCGGCCCCCGGGCGGACCCGGGTGTCGACCCGTACGGTGCCGCCCGCGGGCAGGTTGTGGACGATCGCGTTGTGCACCAGGTTCACGGTCAGCTGGAGCAGCAGCGCCGGGGAACCGGCGGTGGGGGCGGCGCTGCCGGAGGTCTCCACGGTGACGCCGTGCCGTTCCGCGAGCGGCAGCAGGGTCTCGGCCGCCTCCTCCGCCAGCAGGGACAGGTCGACCGGTTCACGGGTGTAGGAGCGCTGGCCGGCCCGGCTGAGCAGGAGCAGCGCCTCGGTGAGTTCGATCGCCCGGGCGTTGACGATGTGGAGGCGGTCGATGACCACGCCGGGGTCCCGGTCGGGGTCGCTCCGGGCGACGTCGAGGAGCGCTTTGGAGGTGGCCAGCGGGGTGCGCAGCTCGTGCGAGGCGTTGGCGGCGAACCGCTGCTGCTCGCCGACGTGGGCTTCGAGCCGGTCCAGCATGGTGTCGAAGGCGTCGGCGAGCTCGCGGAACTCGTCCGCGCGGCCCGGCAGCCGGATCCGGTGGGCGAGAGATCCAGTCGAGGCCAGCCTGGTGGCAGCCGTGATGCGGCTCAGCGGGGCCAGGACCCGGCCGGCCAGGACCCACCCGCCGACCAGGCCGAACACCAGCAGGAACGCCAGCACCAGGGCGGCCCGCGGGGCGAAGACGCGCAGCAGGTTGGAGCGGACCGGGAACACCCCGCGGGTCGGGAGGTCGGTGGAGCCGGGGATGAGGAACGCCCGGTCGGGGACGTACCGCAGCAGGAACAGCCAGACCGCGGTGAGCAGCAGGACCGCGGCGACCATCAGGAACCCGGCGTAGCTGAGGGTGAGTTTCAGCCGGACGCTCGGCCCGGGCGCCCTACCCACGCGGCCCGCCGCCCTCGGGGCCGGAGCGGGAGCCGTATGCGGAGCCGGGGCCGGAGCCGGAGCCGGATCCGGGCGGCGGCGCGTCGATGCGGTAGCCGACGCCCGGCACGGTGGCGATGATCCACGGCTCGCCGAGCCGCTTGCGCAGGGCCGAGACGGTGATCCGCACGGCGTTCGTCAACGGGTCGGCGTTCTCGTCCCAGGCCCGTTCCAGCAGCTCCTCGGAGCTGACCACGCCGCCCTCCGCGGCGACCAGGACGTCGAGCACGGCGAACTGCTTCCTGGTCAGTGCGACGAACCGGCCGTCCCGGTGGACCTCGCGCCGGAACGGGTCCACCCGCAGGCCCGCGAGCTCCCGTACCGGCGGCCTGCTGTGGCCGCGCCTGCGGTCCAGGGCCCGGAGCCGGAGGGCGAGTTCGCGCAGCTCGAAGGGCTTGGTGAGGTAGTCGTCGGCGCCCAGTTCGAACCCGGAGGCCTTGTCGTCGAGCCGGTCGGCCGCGGTGAGCATCAGGATCGGCTGGCCGCTGCCGGAGGCGACGATGCGCCGGGCGATCTCGTCCCCGGAGGTCCCGGGGACGTCCCGGTCGAGGACGGCGATGTCGTAGGCGTTGACGGCGAGCAACTCCAGCGCGGTGTCCCCGTCCCCCGCGATGTCGGCCGCGATCGCCTCCAGCCGCAGACCGTCCCGGATGGCCTCGGCCAGGTAGAGCTCGTCCTCGACGATCAGCACTCGCATCCCCCGATGCTACGAGCCGGCGCCTATCGTCCGCGTATCGGAAAACGCATACGCCGGGGCAACGGACCGTTGCGTTGACTGGCGGCATGAACCACGAGCAGGGCAGGACGAGAACGGCCGCGCACGACCGTGCGGAGCGGACGACGGAGCCGACCGCAGGACCGGGGGAGCCCGGCGCCCGGCGCGCGGCGCCGCTCCGGGTGCTCCGGGTGCTCCGCGCCACCGCCCGGCCGGAGCCCTGGAAGCGGGGGCCGGTCCTCACCGCGCTGGCGCTGCTGCTCGGCCTGCTCCTGCTGCTGCACGCGCAGGTCCCGAACGCCGGGTGGCACCTCGGCAGCCTGGTGGAGAACCTCCTGCCGTGGTTCGGCCTGTTCGTCCCGCTGCTGCTGGCCGCCGCGTTGTGGCGGCGCTCCGCCGCCGCCGTGCTGGCGCTGTTGCTGCCGGTCGCGACGTGGCTGAACCTCTTCGGCGGCCTGCTCACCGACAAGTCCCGCCCGGGCGGCGACCTCACCGTGGCCGAGCAGAACGTGAACGCCGACAACCCGGACCCGGACGCCACCGCACGCCACCTGGCCGGCTCCGGCGCGGACCTGCTGGCCCTGGTGGAGCTCACCCCGCAGGCGGCGGGAGCGTACGAGCGGGGGCTGGCGGCGGCGTACCCGTACCACGTGGTGCTGGGCACCGTCGGCCTCTGGAGCAGGCTGCCGCTGGGCGAGGCCGAGCCGATCGACGTGATGAACTACGGGCCGCTGGCGGAGCGCGCGCCGGCCGCCCGCGACCTGGCTGAGAACCGGGCGCTGCGCACCACGGTGACCACCGCCCGGGGGCCGCTGACGGTCTACGTCGCGCATCTGGGGTCCGTCCGAGTGACTCCCGCCACCGGCTTCTGGACGGCCTCCCGCGACATCGGCGTGCAGGCCCTCGGCCGCTCCCTCGCCGCCGACCGGAGCGAGCGGGTGCTGCTGCTCGGCGACCTGAACGGCACCCTGGACGACCGCGCGCTCGCCGGCCTCACCGCCGGGATGCGCTCGGCCCAGGACACGGCCGGGGACGGCTTCGGATTCACCTACCCGGCCTCCTTCCCGATGGTGCGGATCGACCAGATCCTGCTCCGCGGTGTGACGGTGACCTACTCCCGGGTTCTGCCGGACGACGGCAGCGACCACCTGCCGGTGGCGGCCGGCGTCCGGTGGTGAACCGCCCGCCCCGGTCGGGGCGGGCGGGAGTCCGAACTGCGGTCGGATCAGGCCGACTTGGTGATGGTGTAGACGACGTAGACGCCGCACTGGGCGCCGGAGCCCTGCCGGCTGACGACCCAGCCGGCCGGAATCGTGGAGGGCCCGCAGACCTGCATGCTGGTCTGGTCGGTGACCTTGACGATGGTGTACGTCCCGTAGGTGCCGCAGAGCGAGGAGTTGCTCTGGATCGCGGTGATCACCCAGCCCGCCGGGACGGCGGACTGCGCGCAGTCCTGGAGGGTGGTCTGGGTGGTGACCTTGAGCAGCGAGTACAGCGGGTAGTTGCCGCAGCCCACGCCGTTCTGGGTCGAGGTGATCACCCAGCCGGTGGGCACGGGCGAGTTGCCGCAGGCCTGGATGCTGCTCTGGTTCGACAACTGGACGATGGTGTACGTCCCGTAGGTGCCGCAGGCGGCGGAGGTGGTCTGGATGGCGGTGATCACCCAGCCGCTGGGGAGGGCGGACTGTCCGCAGTCCTGGAGGGTGGTCTGGGTGGTGACCTTGAGCAGCGAGTACAGCGGGTAGTTGCCGCAGCCCGCGCCGTTCTGCATCGCGGTGATCACCCACCCCGTGGGCACGGGCCAGTTCCCGCAGGCCTGGACACTGGTCCGGTCGCCCAGCGGGACCAGGGTGTACGTGCTGTAGGTGCCGCAGGCCGGGGAGACGGTCTGGATGGCGGTGATCACCCAGCCCGGCGGGATCGGGGACTGTCCGCAGTCCTGGAGGACGGTCTGGGTGGTGACCTTGAGCAGCGAGTACAGCGGGTAGCTCCCGCAGGTCCCGGCGCCGCTCTGCATCGCGGTGATCACCCAGCCGCTCGGCACCGGCCCGTTCGAGCAGGCCTGGACGGAGGTCAGGGCCGAGGCGTCGGCGATGGTGAACAGCCCGTAGCCGCTGCACCCGGACCACTGCTCACTGACGATCACCCAGCCGGTGGGCACCGGGGTGTAGCCGCAGATCGTCGTCGTGCCGGCGGCCTGCGAGGCCTGCGAGGCCTGCGAGGCCTGCGAGGCCTGCAAGGTCTGCGAGGTCTGCGAGGCCTGTACGGTCCGGGCAGGCTGGGCCGCCTGTGCGGCCGGGGCGACCGCGAGGGTCAGGCCGCCCAGGATCAGCGCCGCCACCGTGAGCCAGCGGGACAGGGACCGTATCGGTCCGAGCAGTCGCATCCGTCGTTCTCCTGATCGTTCGGGCCGGTTGGCGCCTGAGAGCTTGGCAGGCCCGGGCACGCGTGACCAGACCCTCGGCGGCCCGGAGCTTCCGCTGCTGTGCCGCAGCCCGCCGCCGGACGGGTGGATTCCGTGGGGGACAGCGCGCGGCGGCGGCCTGGGGCGCGTGCCGACGTTCACACTCCCGCCGTACGGCGGACGGCGGCACCGACGGACCTGGTGCCGCGCCGCCTTGACGAGGGAGGACCCCGATGGATCGTCACGGCGCAGCCCGCCACGCTGCCGGCCACCCAGCCGGCCTCGCAGCCCGCCGCACCGCCCACGGCCCCGGCCGGGCCGTGGGCGCACCGGCGCTGGCGGCCCTGCTGCTGAGCGGCCCGCTGCTCGCCGGGTGCACCTCGGCGGCCGCCACCGACCCCGAGGCCGCGCCCACGCAGTCCCCCTCCGCCGCGCCCTCCTCCGCCCCGGCCACCGCGCCGCCCGCCCAGCCGGCGCCGCAGCTGACGGACCAGCAGGTGAACTCCGCCGTGGGCCGGATCGACGGCTACGTGCAGGACGCCATGGCGAAGACCGGCGTCCCCGGGGTGGCGGTCGCCGTGGTGTACCAGGACAAGGTGATCCACGCGAAGGGCTTCGGCGTCCGGCAGCTCGGCAAGCCCGACCAGGTGGACCCGGACACCGTGTTCCAGCTGGCCTCGGTCTCCAAGCCGATCTCCTCGACGGTGGTCGCCGGGGCGGTCGGCCAGAAGGTCGCCACCTGGGACGACCCGGTCACCTCCCACGACCCGGGCTTCGCGCTGGCCGACCCGTACGTGACGGACCACGTGACGATCGCCGACCTGTTCTCGCACCGCAGCGGCCTGCCCGACCACGCCGGTGACCTGCTGGAGGACCTCGGCTACCAGCGCGACTACATCGTCCAGCACCTGCGCGACCAGCCGCTCAGCCCGTTCCGGGCGACCTACGCCTACACCAACTACGGCCTGACCGAGGCGGCGGTGGCCGTCGCCAAGGCCAAAGGGGTGGCCTGGGAGGACCTCGCGGCGGACGTCCTCTACAAGCCGCTGGGGATGGGCTCCACCAGCTCGCGGCGCTCCGACTACGACGCCGCGGGCAACAAGGCGGCGCCGCACGTGAAGACGGACGGCGGCTGGCAGGTCAGCACCACCGAGAACGCCGACTCGCAGTCCCCGGCCGGCGGGGTGAGCTCCACCGTGCAGGACCTCGCCCGCTGGATGCGGTTGCAGCTCGCCGACGGGAAGTTCGAGGGCCGGGCGGTGATCGACCCGGCGGCCCTGAACGAGACCCGCACCCCGCACTACGTCAACAGCCCGCCGAGGGCGCCGGCCGCCACGGCGGGCTTCTACGGCCTGGGCTGGAACGTGAACACCGACGCCGAAGGGCGGTTGCGGCTGAACCACTCCGGCGGCTTCGAGCTGGGCGCGGCGACCACGGTGACCCTGCTGCCCTCCGAGCAGCTGGGGATCGTGGTGCTGACCAACGGCCAGCCGACCGGCGTCCCGGAGGCGGTCGCCGAGGAGTTCTTCGACCTCGCCCAGAACGGTCACGAGACGGTTGACTGGCTGTCCTTCCTCGGGAAGGTGGTCCCCGCCGCCGCGGCGAGCCCCGTCTCGAAGACCGACTACACCAAGCCCCCGGCCGGCGCCGCCCCGGCCAAGCCGAACTCCGCCTACACCGGGACGTACGGCAGCGGCTACTACGGGCCGCTGACCGTCGGTGAGCAGGACGGCGGGCTGGTGATGACGGTGGGGCCCGCCGGGCTGCGGTACCCGCTGACGCACTTCGACGGCGACGTGTTCAGCTTCGCCAGCAAGGGCGAGAACGCGGTCGGCCTGTCCGGGGTGACCTTCACGGTCGGCGGCGACGGGCGGGCCGCCAAGGTGGTCGTCGAGCAGCTGGACGTGGACGGCCTCGGGACCTTCACCCGTTCCTGACACCCGCTTCTCGGCGTCCCGTTCCTGACGTCCTGTGCGTGAGGCCACCGGGCCCCGACCGCCCCCGGAGCTGCGACGGACCGTCCGTCGGCCGCCCCCGGGAGGGCGGTGCGGGGCCCGCTGCGCGAAGTTGTCTGACCAAGTTCGGCCCGTGTTCGCCCGCGCGCCCTTCCCCGGGCGGCGCGGAACCGGTACTTCTGTGTCCCGCCCGTGGTGCACCGCCACCGGCACTCACCCTCACGCAACCACACGGGACGAGGTACCCCCATGCGACTTCGCTGGAGCCCCTTCGGCGGACTGCTCGCCACCCTCCCGCTCGTCGGCGCACTGGTCGTCGGCGCCCCCGCCGGCGCCCAGGCGGCGGGCGGCAGCGGCAACCTGATCGTCAACGGCGACGCCGAGGCCGGCGGCTACTGCACCAACGACTGGAGCGCCGCCACCACCGTCCCGGGCTGGACCGTCCAGGCCGGCGGGATCGACGTGATGTGCTCCACGGTCGGCTCCTTCGGCCTGCCGGGCGACGGGCAGAGCGCCGGCAAGGCCTTCTTCGCACCGGGCAACTTCGGGGACGGCTCGATGAGCCAGACCGTCGACGTCTCCTCGGCGGCCACCGCGATCGACGGCGCCGAAGTGCACTACAACCTGGCCGGCTGGCTGGGCGGTTGGACCACGTACGGCGGCTACGCCGCGGTGAGCCTGCACTTCCAGGACGCCGGCGGCAACCCGATCGGCGCCACCGCCAAGCTGCCGACCGTCTCCGCGACCGACCGCGGCCTGGGCACCAAGTTCCTCTCCCGCAACGCCACCGGCGCCGTCCCGGCCGGGACCCGCTCGATCCAGGTCGAGGTGCAGTTCCTCTCCACCACGAACGAGACCGGCTACCTGGACAACCTCTCGCTCACCCTCGACACCCCGGTCGCCGCGCCCGCGCCGATCGCCCCGCCGGCCTCCCGAGTGCCGGGCTACGACCACGTGTTCACCGTGATGATGGAGAACACCGACTACGCCCAGATCATGAACGACCCGGCGGACACCCCGTTCATCCACAGCCTGATGTCCCAGGGCGCCACCCTCACCGACTCGCACGGCGTCTACCACCCCAGCGACGAGAACTACCTGGCGATCGCGGGCGGCGACACCTACACCAAGGGCGCCACCTACTGGCCCAACATCAACTCCCCGCAGCGCAACCTCGGCGACACCATCGAGGACGCCGGCAAGACCTGGAAGGCCTACGAGCAGGGCATGGGCACGCCCTGCAACACCACCAAGGCCTACGACAGCTCTTACATGCCCGACGACGCGCCGTTCATCAACTACACCGACATCAGCGGCAACCCGGCCCGCTGCGCGGCCCACCTGTTCGACACCTCGCAGCTGACCACCGACCTCAAGTCGGCGGCCACCACGCCGAACTTCTCCTGGATCGCCGCCGACGACTACTACGACGGCGAGGCCTCCGGCAACGGCAGCGCCACCAGCCTCAAGACCCAGGACGGCTGGCTGCAGCAGACCCTCGCCCCGGTGCTGTCCTCCCCGGCCTGGACCCAGCAGCGCTCGCTGCTCGTGCTGACCTGGGACGAGAGCCAGAACGAGGGCTACAACCACCTGGCCACCGTCGTCGTCGGCTCCCAGGGCACCGTTCCGGCCGGGACCAGCAGCCCGCTGCACTACGACCACTACGGCATCGGCCGGACCTTCGAGTCCGCCCTCGGACTGCCCGGCCTGACCGCCAACGACACCTACGCGACGCCGCTGAACGCCGCGTTCGCGCCGTCCACCGCGACCGGCCCGACCCTGACCGGCGACCTCAACGCGGTCGCCGCCGGCGGCAACCTCACCCTGCGCTACGCCCTGCCCACCGCCGCCCAGGCCGGGGCCAAGAACTGGATCGGCTTCTACCCGGCGGGCGTCACCCCGGGCTCCCGCTCCTCGCTGACCTGGTCCTACGCTCCGAACCAGAGCGGCGCCCTCACCTTCGCCAGTGGCAAGCTCGGCGGCGCGGGCCGGTACGACGCGTACCTCCTGGCCAACGACGGCTACTCGGTGCTGGCCGGTCCGTTCACCGTCACCGTCGGCTGACGACGGGCGAGAGCCGAGGGGGTCTGCCCGGAGAAGTCTGGGCAGGCCCTTTGCCCTTCCCCCGTCCGGGGTGCGGCCGCCGACGGCCACGGGCGTGACCGACCGTGCCGCTGAGCTGGACCTGAGCCGGAGCTGAGCTGGATCTGAGCTGGACCTGACAGGCAACTTGCCCGAATCGCTGCGGAGTTCGGCGATTGGTTGAGACCATTCCGGTGAAATCGAGACCGGGAGTGGCCTTGTCCGTGTCGACCGCCGGGTTGTCCGTGCGCGCCCGCATCCTGCTGACCGTCACCGCCGTGCTGCTGCTCGCGGCGGCCGCCTTCGGCTTCCATCGCGCGATCGGGGTGCACAACTCCGATCGTTTCAGGGGGTGCTGGCAGCTCACCCCGGCGCCCCGCGCCCCGCACCGCTGCGGCGCCCCACCGTCGTCGGTCCGGACCTCGGCCGCCGCCCCGCTGCCCGGCGTGAAGGTCACCCGGCGGGCGACACCGGGCGGCGCGGTGTCGAAGTGAGGGCGGGGCGGGACGGCGAACATCGTCCCAGCGGCCCGTCTGGGGGCTACGCCTGCTCGGCCGACGTGTCCGGGGCGGGGAGGGTCCCGACCGCGCGGGCGATGTCGGAGCGGAGCTCGTCCAGGCTGTGGTCGGGGCCGAAGACCATGCGGCGGAGCTGGGGCATGGCCAGGCTCCAGCCGACCAGGCCGAGGGCGAAGAACAGGCGGGTGCGGGGGTCGCCGCTGCCCTGGGCGGCCCGGAGCTTGTCCTGGTAGTGGCGGGTGCGGGCCTCCTCGCCGGGGACGGGCCCGTCGCCGAGTTCGAGGGCCTCCCACATGAGCAGCCGCAGTGCCTCGGGGTGGGCGCGGTGGTAGTCGAAGAGGCGCTCGGCGTAGGCGGGCAGGTCGTCGTCGCCGGGCGGGACGGCCTCGGCGAGGTCGGCCATCAGGCGTTCGAGGACGGCGGCGAAGAGCTTGTCCTTGTCGCCGAAGTAGTCGTAGATCGCCCGCTTGTTGGCCCGGGCCTGGGCGGCGATGCGGTCCACCCGGGCGCCGGCGACGCCGTGGGCGGCGAATTCGGCGGCCGCCGCCGTGAGGATCCGCTCTTTGGTCGCCGTCGAGTCGTAGGCCATGGAGCGATGGTAACGAACCGGTTCGTTTGACGATCCCGCGGCGGTCTGCGACGCTCTCTTCGAGCTTCCGAACCAACTGGTTCGTTCGAATGGAGTGGTGATGCCCAGGACCGATCCGCCCGCGCCTACCTCGCTCGTGCCCGCCTCGCCCGCATCCGCCCCGCCTGCATCCGCCCCGCCCGTGCCAGTTCCGTCGCCGCCCGCCGAGCTGGGCCGGCGGATGCCGCTGGTGATGGCGCTGGCCTGCGGGGTCAGCGTGGCGAACGTCTACTTCCCGCAGGCCCTCGCCCCGCTCGTCGCCGACGGCTTCGGCATCGCGCCGGGCGCGGCGGCGGGCGTGGCCACGGTCACCCAACTCGGCTACGCCGCCGGGATCTTCCTGCTCGTCCCGCTCGGCGACCGGCTGCCCCGCCGCCCGTTGATCAGCGCGCTGCTGGCCGTGACGGGCTGCGCACTGCTGGCCGCCGGGCTCGCCCCGAGCAGCGGTCTCCTGCTCGCGGCCGGTGCCGTCGTCGGCCTGGCCACGGTCGTCCCGCAACTGCTGCTGCCCCTGGCGGCCGGCCTCGTCGCACCCGACCGGCGCGGCGCCGTGATCGGCACCCTCCAGGGCGGCCTGATCGGCGGGATCCTGCTGGCCCGCACCTTCGGCGGCGTGCTCGGCGACCACCTCGGCTGGCGCGCCCCCTACCTGGTCGCCGCCGGGCTCACCGGCCTGCTCGCGCTCGTCCTCGCCCTGGTCCTGCCCAGCACCGCGCCCGCCACCCGCGAGCGGTACCCGGCGCTGCTCGCCGACACCGTACGGATGCTCGGCACCGAGCCGGCCCTGCGCCGCTCCGCGCTCTACCAGGCCACCCTCTTCGCCGGGTTCAGCGCCGCCTGGACGGCACTCGCCCTGCTGCTCACCGGGCCGCACTACCGCCTGGGCGCCCAGGCGGTCGGCCTGCTGGCCCTGATCGGCGCGGCCAGCATGTTCTGCGCCCCGGCCGCCGGCCGCTGGGTCGACCGGCACGGCCCGGACCGGGTGAACGGCTGGTGCATCGCGGCCACCCTCGCCGCGGCCGCCGTGCTCACCGCGGGCGCGGCGGGCGGAGCGATCGGCCTGGCCGGGCTCGTCGTCGGCCTCCTGCTGCTGGACGTGGCGGTGCAGTGCAGCCAGGTCGCCAACCAGGCCCGGATCTTCGCCCTGAACCCGGCGGCCCGGAGCCGACTGAACACCGCCTACATGACCTGCTCGTTCCTCGGCGGCAGTGCCGGGTCCTGGCTGGGCATCCGGGTCCACGCCCGGTACGACTGGCCGGGGGTGTGCGCCCTCATCGCCCTCGCCGCGGCCGTCGCCCTCGCCGCGACTGCGTCGACCCGGCCGTCCGGAGACGCCGTCAACGCCCCCGGCCGAGGCCGGGTGAACGGCCGCCGGGCCTCCGCCGCTTCCACGCCCCCGACCCTCCCGCTCCACCATCCGAAAGGACCTTCCATGACCTTCCCCGCCATGCCCGCCGCCGTCCTCCAGTTCTTCCGCGCCTCCCAGGACGGCGACGCCGACGCCTGGGCGGCCGCCTTCGCCGAGAACGGCGTCTTCCACGACCCCGTCGGCACCGCGCCGATCACCGGACGCGCAGCGATCCACGAGTTCATCGCCTCCGTGCTGCCCAACTTCCGGCCCTTCCTCGGCCTCACGCCCCTGGAGGCCCACACCGTCGGCCACCACGTCGCCGTCTCCTGGCGCGGCGCCGCCGTCGCCCTGGACGGCAAGCCGGTCAACTGGTCCGGCATCAACGTCTACGAACTGGACGACACCGGCCTCATCCGGGAGGCCAGGGCGTACTTCAACAGCGCGGTCTTCCAGGCCCAGTTGACCGGCTGACCACCTCAACCCGTCCGCCCAGGGGCCGGTCGGCTGCGTTCCAGGCCCGGACGGAGCGGAGGTCGAGGGCGCGCACCACGGTCTCGCCGGCAGCGGGCCGCGTCCGACGGAAGGGGGAGACCTCCACCGATCGAGATCAGGGCGCGCGGGGGCGTAGCGTGGTGACGGTGACGAGCCGCGCGACGGGCGGAGCGGGGGTGCGTCTGGCGGAGCTGGTGGCCGCGCTCTCCCTTGGCGTGGACCTGGGGTTCGGCCAGCCGATGGAGCACGTGCTGCGCCAGTGCCTGATCGCGTTGCGACTGGCCGAGCGGCTCGGCCTGGACGACGACACCCGGTTGGTCGTCTACTACACCGCGTTGCTGGTCAATGTCGGCTGCCATTCGGACGCGCACGAGCAGGCGAAGTGGTTCGGCGACGACATCACGTTGAAGGCCGGCAAGTACGCCTACGAGCAGCGCAGTCTGGCGGGTGCGGCGGCGACGCTGCGGTTGATCGGATCGGGCAATCCGCCGCTGCACCGGTTCCGGGTCGGCCTGGAGTTCACGCTCGGCGGGTTCCGCGAGATGAACGGGATGATCAGCTCGCACTCGGCGCTGGCCCGCGAACTCGCCCGACGGCTCGGTCTGCCGGACGCCGTGCAGGAGGCGGTGGCCTGCTCGTACGAGCAGTGGGACGGACGCGGCTGGCCGGGAGAGCTCAAGGGAGAGGCCGTCCCGTTGCCCTCCCGGCTCGCTCAGCTGTCCGAGTACGTCGAGGTGGCACACCGGATCGGCGGGACCGGCGCGGCCACGGCGCTGGCCAGGCGTCGGGCGGGGACGCAGTTCGATCCCGGACTCACGGCCGAGTTCTGCCGCGAGCCCGAGGAGATCGTGGGCGGACTGGACACGGTCCGTACCTGGGAGGCGGTGATCGGGGCCGAGCCCGCGCTCGGCGTGCGGCTCGGGGAGGAGGAGTTCGACGCGGCGCTGCTCGCGGTCGCCGACTTCGTGGATCTGAAGTCCCCGTACACGCTGGGCCACGGCCGTGCCGTGGCGGCGCTGGCCGAGGCGGCGGCGCTCGGGCTGCGGATGGATCCGGCCGAGGTGACGACGCTGCGCCGGGCCGGCCTGGTGCACGGCCTGGGCCGCCTCGGCGTCTCCAACGCGATCTGGGACAAACCGGGACCGCTGGGCGCGGGGGAGTGGGAACGGGTCCGGTTGCAGCCCTATCTGACGGAGCGGATGCTTCGGCAGTCCCCGGCGCTCGCCCCCCTGGGCGAGGTCGCCGTGCAGTACCGCGAGCGGCTCGACGGCTCCGGCTACCCGCGCGGGCTCGCGGGCGGCGCGATCTCCTGGCCGAGCCGGATCCTGGGCGTCGCGGACGCGTACCGGTCGATGATCGAGCCGCGCCCGCACCGGGCGGCGCTCCAGGCGGCGGAGGCCGCCGCGCAGCTGCACGCCGAGGTCGCCGCCGGACGCCTGGACGGCGAGGCGGTCGCCGCGGTCCTCGCGGCCGCCGGGCACCGCACGCCCCGGCGCGGCGCCGGGCCCGCGGGCCTGACCACCCGCGAGATCGACGTGCTGCGGCTGCTGGCCCGCGGCTGCTCCAGCAAGGAGATCGCCGCACGGCTGGTGATCTCCCCCAAGACCGCGCGCAACCACATCGAGCACATCTACGCCAAGATCGGGACCTCGACCCGGGCCTCGGCCTGCCTCTTCGCGGTGCAGCACGGTCTGCTCTGAGAGCGGGGCCGGCTCCGGGAGACGACGGCCCGGAGGAAGATGCCGAAGATGAGGCATCCGCCCCATGTGCCGGGCACGGCACGGGCCTAGCGTCGAGGCAGAACCGTCGAGGCAGAACCGTCGAGGCAGAACCGTCGAGGCAGAACCGTCGAGGCAGAACGTCGGACCGTGAAGCGAGGCAGTCATGGGCGTCAGAAGCACACTGTTCGCGGTGACCTACGACCGGATGATGGCCAAGGCCGAGCGCCAGGGCCTGACCGACCTGCGCCGCCGGTTGATCGCCGAGGCCGGCGGCCGGGTGCTCGAAATCGGCGGCGGCACCGGGGCCAACCTCGCCCTCTACGGCGAAGGCGTGGAGTCGCTGACGGTCACCGAGCCCGAGCCGGCGATGGTCCGCCGGCTGGAGCGCCACGCCGCGGAGCGGGCTCCGCGCACCACGGTCCTGCGGGCGCCGGCCGAGGACCTTCCGTTCGAGGACGACAGCTTCGACGTCGTCGTGTCCACGCTGGTGCTCTGCGGGGTGAGCGACCAGCAGCGGGCACTGCGCCAGCTCGGCCGGGTGCTGCGCCCCGGCGGGCGGCTGCTCTTCCTGGAGCACATGCGCTCGGAGGACCCGAAGGCGGCCCGCCACCAGGACCGGATGAACTGGCTGAACCGGCTGGTGGTCTGCTGCGAGTGCAACCGTCCGACACTCGACTCGATCCGGGCGGCCGGATTCGTCGTCGACCACGTCGAGCGCCAGGTCTTCCCCGCGAGTCCGTCCTTCATCGGCCCGGCCGTGCTGGGCAGCGCCAGGCTCCCGGCGGCGACCCCCTGGTCGGGCCGCCGCCCTGCTGCGGCCCGACCGAGCGACCAGGCCACAGAGCCGAGGGCCGAGCCACCAAGCCGAGAGCGTCAGATCTTCACGCCACGGGCGATGCGGTACAGCACGTTCGGACGCAGCGGCCCTTCGGGCGCGGTGGCGTCCTCGAAATCGTCAGCCGGGTCTCGGGTCATGCCGATCCGGCGCATCACTGCCTGGGAACGGAGGTTGGTCGCAGTCGTCACCGCGAGGATCTCGGGGAGTTCGAGCGTGTGGAAGCCGAAGGCCAGGCCGGCGAGGGCGGCCTCGGTGGCGTAGCCCTGGCCCCAGGCCGAGCGGGCGAGCCTCCAACCGATCTCCACCCCGGTGAACGGCAGTCCGTCATCCACCTGGTCCAAGCCCGCGAAGCCGACGAACTCGCCCGTGGCCCGCACCTCGACCGCCCACCATCCGTAGCCTCGCTGGTCGAACTCGGCCTGGAACCGCGCCACGGAGGCATCGCTCTGTTCACGGGTGAGCGGGTCCCCCAAGTGCTCGCGAACCTCGGGATCAGCATTCATCGCAGCCCACGGTTCAAGGTCGGAGTCTTCCCATCGACGAAGGATGAGGCGGTCGGTACGCAGTTCAGCCATGCTGCCCAGCCAACGTGAGCTCCGGCCTCAAGGCAATCCATTTTCCTCAGGACGAACGGGTCGGCCGGAAATCCCGGCCGCATCGTACTGGCCTGTACCGTCGGAGGCGCCTGACGCTGGCCCGCGCGGACGGGGCCACGAGCGTGGCCGTGGGATCAGAGGGTCATCCCCCTGGCGAGGAGGTCCATGGTCCGGTCGACGAGGTCGTGCAGGTCTTCCTGCTGGCCGCCGCTGACCCACTGCCACAGGGTCTCGTCGACGGCGGCCATCACGGCGACGCAGATGACGCGGACGGGCAGGGAGTCGGCGGGGTGTCCGGCGCGTTCGGCCAGGACGGCGGCGAGCATGTCCGCGTCCCGTGCGGCCTGTTCGGCGGTGCGGCCGCGGATCACGGGCACTTCTCGCACGAGGCGGGTGCGCTGGACGAGTTCGGTGCGGTCGGTGGCGTGGAGGTGGTCCAGGGTGTCGAGGACGGCGTGGCGCAGGGATTCGAGGACCGGTTCGCCGGCGGGGCGGGAACGCAGTCCGGCTGCCAGGAGCGGGTCCTGCTCGTCGGTGAGGACGATGTCCTCCTTGGTGGCGAAGTAGCGGAAGACGGTGCTGGGCGAGACCTCGGCGGCGGCGGCGATCTCCTCGACCCGGGTGGCCTCGTACCCGTTCTCGGCGAACAGGCGGTAGGCGGCGCGGCGGATCGCCTGCCGGGTCCGGGCCTTCTTCCGTTCCCGCAGCCCGGACCGGTCGCCGGTGGTGCCCGTGGCGGGCGTGGCGGGTGTGGGGTTCTCGGGGGTCATCGTTCGGCGATCCTTCGGTCGGGGGCGGTGGTTCCGGGCCGGGGTTCGGGGGCCGGTTCGGGGGCCGGTGCGGTGGCGGGTGCGGGGGCGGGCAGGAACCGGAGTACGAGCAGGGCGACGGTCAGTGCGGCGGCCGCGCAGGCCGCCAGGAGGACGCGCGTCCCGTCCGTGAAGGCGCCGTCGGCCGAGGCCGCCAGCCGGTCGGCCGTGAGGCGGTCGGCCACCAGATGGGCGGCGGCGACGGACTGCCGGGCCTCCACGGCCTGGGCGGCGGGGACGGCGTCGGTGTCCAGCCGGGCCGCGTACACGCTGGTCAGGATGCCACCGAGCACCGCCACTCCGAGCGCGGAACCGCACTGGCGCAGCGTGGTCAGCAGGCCGGAGCCGCTGCCGGCGCGTTCGGTGGGCAGTGCGCCCAGGGCGTTGCCCACGGCGGGCACGATCGCGGTTCCGAGTCCCAGGCCGGCCAGTGCCAGCCACAGCGCCAGGGTCGGGTATCCGCCCGTCTGCCCCACGGCCGCGCCGAGGAGGGTGGCGGCGCCCAGGGTGAGCAGCCCGCCGCCGATCACGGCGCGTGGGCCGAAGCGGGCGGTGAGCGCGCCGGTCAGCCTGGGGGCGGCCGCCATGGCGGCCATCAGCGGCAGCATCGTCAGTCCGGCGCCCTGGCCGTCGTAGCCGCGGACGTCCTGGAGGTACTGGGGCAGGGCGAACATGAGGGCGGCCAGCACGAACGAGACCAGCGTGGCCGCCGCCGTGCTCCACACGAACTCCGGCTGCCGCAGCAGGGACAGGTCCAGCAACGGCCGCTCCCGGCCGCGCGAGCGCCGTACCAGAGCGGCCAGCAGCACGGCGGAGGCCCCGGCCGCGCCCAGGACCGGAGGGCTGGCCCAGCCCCGCGCGGGTCCTTCGTTCAGGGCGAGGACCAGAGCGCCCAGTCCCGCGACCGTCAGCGCGGCGCCGGTGACGTCGAGCCGGGGCGAGGCCGGGTCCCGGCTCTCCGGCAGCAGGAACACGCAGGCCGCGATGCCGGCGAGCGCCAGCGGCACGTTGACCAGGAAGACCGAGCCCCACCAGAACCGCTCCACCAGCCAGCCGCCCAGCAACGGGCCGAGCGGGAACCCGAGCGCGGACACCGCCGAGACGACGCCGAGGGCCCGGTCGCGCTCCCGCGGGCCGAACAGGGACGGCAGCACGGACAACGCCAGCGGCATGACCAGTGCGGCACCCGCACCCATCAGCGCACGAGCCACGACGACCAGCCAGACCGTGTGGGCGAAGGCGCCCAGCAACGAGGCGCCCAGGAAGACCCCCAGGCCGGCCACGAGCACGCGCCGCCGGCCGAAGCGGTCGCCCAGCAGCCCGCCCGGGAGCATCAGGGCCGCGAGCACCACCAGGTAGCCGTTCACCATCCACTGCAACTGCCCGCTCGTGGCACCCAGCTCCGCCGAGATCGACGGCAGCGCCACGTTCAGGACCGTCGTGTCCAGGCCGAGAAGCAGATTGCAGGCCACCAGGGCCGCCAGTGCCCACCAGCGCCGCGAGCGGGACAGCGCCGACGAAGGGCACGCCATGCCAACCTCCAGGAGAACCGAGCCACGAATCTGACACCAGACTCGCATATGAGAGTCAACTGTCAAAATAGGAGGCCCGGGCGACGAGCGGGCATGCAACGGCGAGGCCCCGTGCTCCCGGGGTCGGGAGTACGGGGCCGTTGTGCGCGTTGGGGTCAGGCTGCTCGGGTGCGAGTGGCCGGGCCTGCCGTGGTCGGGCTACATCGGAAAGATCGGGGCGGAGACGACGTTCTCCTCGGCGCTGTCGTAGCAGGAGAACAAGCGGGCCTGGGCGCCCTGGTAGAGGCCGCCCCAGGAGTTGAGGCAGTTGGCGGAGGCGACCTTCGGCTGCATCTGCCTGCCGTTGCCCTTGTGGACCCAGTTGAACCAGGTGTCGTTCGCGGAGCCCTGGGTGCAGGGGTACAGGCGCATGTGGTTGCCGGTGACGTCGCCCCCCTCCCAGTTGTTCACGCACAGGGTGTGCACGTGGTCGTTGCTCGTGGCCGCCTGGATCTGGAAGTGGGTGGCGTCCGCCGGGTACAGCGACCACTGCTGGGCCTGGGTGCCATTGCATCCCCAGATCTGGACCGTGGCGCCGGAGACGAAGTCGGCGCCGGAGACGTCGAGGCAGTAGCCGTTGGCGAACCGGACCTCACCCCAGACGGACCTGGTATCGGCGTGGGCGGTGCCGGTGCCGAGCGTGGCGGCGAGCAGAGGTGCTGCGGCGACGGCGGCGAACGTGGCCAGGAGTTTGCGCATGATGATCTTCCCCCGTTGATCGACAAGCTGTTGATCACGATCGTAGGGGAATCCCTCCACACGATGATCACCGAGCGGCAACGAACAGGAGTCGAAGCGGGGTGGTGTGCCCGGGGCCGGCGGCGGCCTCCGCATCTCGCCCAGGGTTCGGCGGGCAGACGCAGGGTGTCGACGGCACCGCGCGGCGAGCGGATTCAGCGCCCGGGGGATGCGGCGCCCCGGGGGACTCAGCCGCGGGCCGCGCGGGGGCCCGGGAGGGCGAGGGCCAGGAGTGCGGCGACGGTGGTGAAGGCGGCCGCGGCGAGCAGGGCCCGTCCGTAGCCGGCGGTGGCGGCCTGGGCCGCGGTGCCGCCGTGGGAGGCGGCGGTGTGCGAGGCGACGGAGGCGAGCGCGGCGAGGCCGAGGGCGCCGCCGACCTGCCGTGAGGTGTTCACCAGTCCCGAGGCGAGCCCGGCCTCCTCGGGCCGGGAACCGGCGGTGGCCGCGACCGTGAGCGGCATCGTGGCCAGGCCCAGGCCCAGGGTGCAGAGCACGAACGGCGGCAGGACGTCGGTGGCGTACGAGCCGTCGGCGGTGATCTGCGACAGCCAGCCGAACCCGGCGGTGCTGACCGCCGTGCCGAGGACCATCAGCGGGCGCGAGCCGGTCCGCCCGATCAGCCGGGTGGCGATCCGGGCACCGGCGATGATCGCGAGCGCGCCGGGGACGAAGGCCAGGCCCGCCCGCAGCGGGTCCCACCGGAGGACCTGCTGGAAGTAGAGCGAGAGCAGGAACCACATCGCGAACATGGCCGCCCCCAGGGCGAACACGGTCGCGTTGGCCAGGACCAGCACGGGGCGGCGCAGGATCGTGAGCGGCACCAGCGGCTGGGCGGTGCGGGCCTCGATGACGGCGAACGCGGTCAGCAGCGCGAGGGCCGCCGCGACGGGGGCCCACACCTGGGGCGCGCCCCACGGGTGGGTCTCGGTGGCGACGATGCCGTAGGTGAGCAGGGTCAGCCCCAGGGTGACGGTGAGCGCCCCGGGCAGGTCCAGGCGGCGGCCGGCGCGCGGGCGCTGCCCGACGGGGACGGAGCGGACGGCGGCGACCACCAGGACCATGCCGATCGGCACGTTGACGAAGAACACCCAGCGCCAGCCCGCGTACTGGGTGAGCACGCCGCCCAGCACCGCGCCGGCCGCGCCGCCCGCGGCCATCACGGCGCTCCAGGCGCCCATCGCCCGGGTGCGGGCGCGGGGTTCGGTGAAGGTGGTCATGATCAGGGTCAGGGTGGCCGGGGCGAGCATCGCGCCGCCGACGCCCTGGGTGGCGCGGGCGGCGATCAGCAGCGGGCCGTTGCCGGCCAGGCCGCAGACCAGGGAGGCGGTGGTGAAGGCGGCCAGCCCGGTGGTGAAGGCGCGCTTGGCACCGATCAGGTCGGCGAGGCGGCCGCCGAGCAGCAGCAGCCCGGCGAAGCCGAGGGTGTACGCGTTGACGATCCACTGGAGCCCGGCCGGGCTGAGGCCGAGGCTGTCGCGGACCTGCGGCAGGGCGACGTTCACGATCGACACGTCGAGGACGACCATGAACTGGGCGGCGCAGGCGATCCACAGGACGGTCGAGCTCCGGCGGTCCGGGGCGGAGGTCCCCTCGGTGCTTCCGTCCGGGGTCAGTTCGGTGGGCGGGGTGGTGCGTGCGCGCGGTGCGGGGGCTGGCTCAGGCATGGGGGAAGAGTAACTCTATAAATAGAGTCCTACTATTTCTTATCCGCCTGCGGCGTGTGCTGCGTGTGCTGCGTCCAGGGCCGCGTCCCCCGCGTAGGCGGTGGCGATCCGCCCGAAGCCGCGCCGCAGCACCTCGTCCACACCGGCCTCGACGTCCCCGATCGGCGCCCCCTGGGCCAGCAGCCGGTGCCGGGCGCCGAACGCGGCGGAGGCCACCGCGCCCACCAGGCCGGCGAACAGCTCCTGGTCGGCCACGGCCGTACGGCCGGCGGCCCGCTCGGTCAGCGCCGCCAGCAGCAGTTCCCGCCGCTCCCGCTCCAGCACCAGGTACGCGTCGCGCAGCGCCGGGCTCGCCAGCAGCACGCCCGCGAAGGTCCGGGATCTGGGCAGGCCGTCCTCGTCGAGCCCGATCCGGGTGGCGGCACGGAAGCACGCCTCCAGGGCGGCGATCAGCCCCAGGGTGGTGCCCGCCCCCGCCACGGCCGCGGCCAGCCCCTGGTTGAAGTCGGCCCGGCGGCTGAAGAAGATCTCCTCCTTCGTCCGGAAGTGTGTGAACACCGTCGCGGGCGCGACCTCGGCCGCCGCCGCGATGTCGGTGAGCCGCACCTCCTCGAAGCCGTGTGCGGCGAACAGCCGGAACGCCGCGTCCCCGATGGTGCGACGGGTCCGCTCCCGCTTGCGTTCGCGCAGGCCGGAGGTGGTCTCGGCGGGGATGTCGGTGCGGGGGGGCATGGATCAAGCCTAGCCGTAGTCGCCGGATTTCTGGAGTTGCTCCATTTCCGGGCCGCGTGTATGCCTTCGGTCGGATGGTTCGATGACGTAGGGTCAGCAGTCGACAGCGGAGCGAAGCGAAGGGTTGGATCCCATGGCCGAGCAGGGTGCCGCAGGTGCGGTGGAGACCGCGCGCCGTTACTACGGGAGCGCCGAGGTCGACGGCTTCTACGCCACGGTGTGGGGCGGGGAGGACATCCACACCGGGACGTACCTCGATCCGGACGAGTCCATCGCGCGGGCGTCCCGGCGCACCGTGGAACGGGTGGCGGCGAAGGTCGCCGGGCGGCTCGGGCGCCCCGGGGCCACCGTGCTGGACCTCGGTTCCGGGTACGGCGGTGCGACCCGCTACCTGGCCGGGCGCTTCGGGTGCCGGGTGGTCGCGCTCAACATCAGCGAGCGGCAGAACGCGCACCACCGGGCCGTCAACGCGGCCCAGGGGCTCGACCGGTCGATCGAGGTCGTCACCGGCTCGTTCCAGGACATCCCCTTCCCGGACGGCCACTTCGACGTCGTCTGGTCGCAGGAGGCCTTCTGCCACAGCCCCGACCGCGACCGGCTGCTCGCCGAGGCCACCCGGGTGCTCCGACCCGGGGGCGAGGTGGTCCTCACCGACGTGATGGCCGCCGAGGGGGTCGCGCCTGAGATGCTGCGGGCGGTGGTGGCACGGCTGGAGGTGGCCGAACTCGCCACCCCCGGCTACTACTTGAAGCGGTTCGCCGAACTCGGCCCGCTCCGGGTCGACTTCGACGACGACGCCGGTCAACTCCTCACCCACTACCTGCGCCTGGTGGCGGAGACCGAACGCCGGGCCCCGGAGCTGCGCCGGCTCATCGGGCCGGACTACGTCGCGGGGCTGCTGGAGAACCTGCCGCTCTGGGTGGAGGCGTGCCGGCAGGGCCGGTTGAGCTGGGGGATCTTCCACGGCCGCGACGGGCGGGACGCGGGCAACTAGTGCCGCATCAGGCAGTGGTTGCCCTGGTGACGACTTCGCGTAGGCGTTCGTCGGCGGCGTGCTCGTTTCGCCAGATGATGTAGCGGCGGATCATGCTGCCCTGAGCCCTCCTGAGCCGTCCGGGGCGGGGGCACGCAGAACGCCCGGCCGGGAAACCCCGGCCGGGCGTTCGTGCGAACCGTGCCCGGACCGTCCTACAGGTGACGGCAGCCGGTCCAGTTGCCGACGTAGTCGTACACGTTCCACAGCATGGCGCTGCGCGTGGCCGGACCGTAGATACCGTCCGGGGACAGGTTGTGCCCCTTCTGGAACGTCCGGACGGCGCTCACCGTGTCGCCGCCGTACTCGCCGTCCGCGCCCCACCGGCCCACGCTGATGCTGTTGCACTCAGCGAGGCTCCGCTGGAGCTGTACCACGTCGTCCCCGCTGGAGCCGTTCTCCATGAGGCACGAGGTCGAACCCCCGCTCGTGCTGGGAATCAGCGAACGACCGATCCCGTACGGGGCCGAGACGGCCGTGCTGCAGTAGCCGTCCGCCGCGGAGGCGGCGGGAGCGAAAGTGATGAGCCCGGCGACAGTGGCTGCCGCTGCTCCGAAGGCCGCGAGTTGGCGCTTCAAGACATCCCCCTAGATGAACTGCGGGCACACCCGTGTGCGGTGGCCCGGCAAGCGAAGTTGATCTTAGGAGGGGATCGAGGCGGCGAGCAAGATCACGCCGGGTCGGGCCCGGTTCGTCGGCGCCAGGGATTGAGGGCGCCCGACAACGTGGAGATCGCCTGCACCCCGACCAACAGCTCCTGGCTCAACCGGATCGAGGCCCAATTCACCGCCCCGCGCTACTTCACCCTCGACGGCACCGACCACCCCAGCCACAAGGCCCAGGGCAGCATGATCCGCCGCTACATCATCTGGCGAAACAAGCACGCCGCCGGCAACGCTGCGAAAACGATGCGACTACCGGTGCAGCGTGTGAGTGCGCGACGGTCGGAACGTGCAGGCAATCACCGAACGGCCGCCCACCGCGCGGCCCGCCGGACCCGCCGTACCGGCCGTACCCGAGCGGACCGCCGACGGGCGGGCCCGGCTGCGGGTGCTGATGGCCGGGACCGCCCGGGGCGACGAGCGGGCCTTCGAGGAGCTCTACGCGGCCACCGCAGGCGCCGTGCTGGGCCTGGTGCTGCGGGTGGTGCGCGACCGGGCACAGGCGGAAGAGGTCGTCCAGGAGGCGTTCTGGCAGGTCTGGCGGGAGGCCCCGCGCTACCGCCCCGAGCGGGGCGAGGTGCTGACCTGGATGCTCACCGTGGCCCACCACCGTGCCGTCGACCGGGTCCGCTCCGCCCGGGCGGCCGCCGACCGGGACCGCGCCGCCGCGCTGCGCGGCTACACCCCGGAGTTCGACCAGGTCGCCGAGCAGGTCGAGGGCGCGCTGGACCGCGAGCTGGAGCGCCGGTCGGTCCGGCACGCGCTGGCCGGGCTGACCGAGGTCCAGCGCGAGTGCCTGCTGCTGGTCTACTTCGGCGGCTGCACCCACACCCAGGCCGCCGCCGTGCTCGGCGCGCCGCTGGGCACCGTCAAGACCCGTATCCGCGACGCCCTCGGCCGGCTGCGCGAGGAGCTCGGCGCCTCGGCCGGGCCCCCGCCCCGGCCGCGCGCGCGTCGGCCGACCGGGCCCCGGCGCCCCGTCGTAGGCTCGCGGCCGTGACCGCCCCGACCGCCCCGACCGCACCGGCCCCGGCCGGACTGACCACCGGAGCCCTCGCCCGCCGGCTCGGCGTCTCGCCCACCACCATCCGGTCCTGGGAGCGCCGCTACGGCATCGGCCCGGCCCACCGCGCCCCCGGGCGGCACCGCCGCTGGGAGCCGGAGGACGTGGCCGTCCTGGAGGAGATGTGCCGGCTCACCGCCCGGGGCGTCAACCCCGCCGAGGCCGCCCGGACGGCCCTGGCGGCCGGGTCCGGCCCTGGATCCGGCTCCGACTCCGGGTCCGGCTCCGGGCCCGAGCGGTCGACGGCCCGGACGGGGACGGCCTCCGGCGGCAACACCCTGCCGGTGGGCACCGTGCGCCCCGAGTGCCGGGGTCTGGCCCGGGCCGCCGTCCGGCTGGACGCCCCCGAGGTGGCCCGCATCCTGCGCCGCAGCGTCGACGAGCTCGGCGCCGTCGTCGCCTGGACGGAGGTGATGACGCCGGCGCTGCGGGCGGCCGGGCGCAAGTGGGTCGCCGAGGGCGAGCGCTACGTCGAGGTGGAGCACCTGCTGTCCTGGCACGTGGCGGCCGCGCTGCGCCGGGTCGCCGACCGGCCGGAGCCGCTGCCCGGCCCGGCCGTTCTGCTCGCCGGGATGCCGTCCGAACTGCACGCCCTCCCGCTGGAGGCGCTCGCTGCGGCGCTGGCCGAACGCGGCCTGCCGTTCCGGATGTTCGGCCCCGCCATGCCGCCCGAGGCGCTGCTCGAAGCGGTGCGCCGGACCGGCCCGCCCGCCGTGCTGCTCTGGTCGCAGGTCACCCGCACCGCGGACCGGGCCCTGGTCGAACGGGTGGTCCGGACGGCCTGGGGGCCGCAGGGCGCGCGCACCCAGCCGGTGGTGCTGGTCGCCGGGCCGGGCTGGGCCGGCCCCCGCCGCCCGCCGGGCACCCTGCGGCCGCGGGACCTCGCCACTGCCGTCGACCACCTGGAGGCACTGCTCCGCTGACCAGGGCCGGGACACCCCCCGGCCCCAGGCACCCGCAAGGCACACCCCGCCGTACGGAAGGAACCGAAGGAGCGGACCATGGACGAGCCGACCCCGACCGGCAAGCACTGCCTGGTCACCGGCGCCACCGGCTACATCGGCGGCCGCCTGGTCCCCGAACTGCTCGCCGCCGGGCACCGCGTCCGCTGCCTGGCCCGCGACCCGGGCCGGCTGCGCGACCAGCCGTGGCGGGCCGAGGTGGAGGCGGCCGCGGGTGACGTCACCCGGCCGGAGACGCTGGACGGCGCCTTCGACGGCGTCGACGTCGCCTACTACCTGGTCCACTCCCTCGGCACCGGGCCGGACTTCGAGTCCACCGACCGCCGCGCCGCCCGCGCCTTCGCCCGTGCGGCCGCCCGGGCCGGGGTCGGCCGGATCGTCTACCTCAGCGGGCTGGTGCCCGCCGGGGTGCCCGAGGCCGAGCTGTCCCCGCACCTGCGCTCGCGTGCCGAGGTCGGCCGGGTGCTGCGGGAGGCCGGGGTGCCCACCGCCGAACTGCGGGCCGCCGTCATCATCGGCTCCGGCTCCGCCTCCTTCGAGATGCTCCGCTACCTGACCGAGCGCCTACCCGCCATGGTCACCCCGCGCTGGGTCAACACCCGGATCCAGCCCGTCGCCGTCCGCGACGTGCTCCACTACCTGGTCGGCGCGGCCGCGCTGCCGCCCGAGGTCGACCGGGCCTTCGACATCGGCGGACCGGACGTGCTGACCTACCGGCTGATGATGCAGCGCTACGCCCGCGCGGCCGGCCTGCCGCCACGGCTGATCCTGCCGGTGCCGGTGCTCACCCCGGCCCTGTCCAGCCACTGGGTCGGCCTGGTCACCCCCGTGCCCGGGCCACTCGCCCGCCCGCTGGTGGAGTCGCTGCGGCACGAGGTCGTCTGCCACGAGCACGACATCGCCCGCTGGATCCCCGACCCGCCGCAGGGCCTGACCGGCTTCGACCGCGCCCTCGAACTCGCCCTGCGCCGCATCCGCGAGGCCCGGGTCACCACCCGGTGGTCCTCCGCCTCGCTGCCCGGCGCCCCCAGCGACCCGCTGCCCACCGATCCCGACTGGGCCGGCGGCAGCCTCTACCAGGACCTGCGGGAACGGCGGGTGGACGCCGACCCGGCCGCCGTGTGGCGGGTCGTCGAGGGCGTCGGCGGCGACAACGGCTGGTACTCCCTCCCGTTCGCCTGGGCGCTGCGCGGCACCCTCGACCGGCTGGCCGGCGGGGTCGGCCTGCGGCGCGGCCGACGCGACCCGGAGCATCTGAGGGTCGGCGACGCCCTCGACTTCTGGCGGGTCGAGGAGATCGAACCCGGCCGCCTGCTGCGGCTGCGGGCCGAGATGCGGCTGCCCGGCCTGGCCTGGCTCGAACTGCGGGTCTCCCCGGACGGCGAGGGCGGCGCCCGCTACCGCCAGCGCGCCCTGTTCCACCCGCACGGACTGGCCGGCCACGCCTACTGGTGGTCGGTGGCGCCGTTCCACTCGGTGGTCTTCGACGCCATGGCGCGCAACATCACCGAACGGGCCCGGCATGCCGCCTGACCGGTCGCCCACCGTGGCGGGGCGGGCCGCGAGCGCACCGCCAATCCGCGCGGCGACCCGCTCCGAAGGACCGGGTACGGTCCGGCACCCGCCGCACCCGCCAGGCTCACCGAACCCCACCCCCAGAACCCCGACCGCACCCGCTCCGAGGTCCCGCCGATGACCGTCTCGATCGCCCTGTTCACCCAGGACCTGCGCCTGCACGACAACCCCGTGCTGCACGCCGCCCGCGCCGCCGCCGACGAGGTGGTGCCGCTGTTCGTCCTCGACCCGGCCGTCGAGGCGGCCGGCTTCGCCGCCCCCAACCGGCTGGCCTTCCTGGCCGACTGCCTCGCCGACCTGGACGCCTCGCTGCGCCGCACCGGCTCCCGGCTGATCGTCCGCCGGGGGCCGACCGCCGAGCAGACGGCCGGGCTCGCCGCCGAGACCGGGGCCGGGACGGTGCACGTCGCCGCCGGGGTCAGCGGCTACGCCCGGCGGCGCGAGGCCGCGCTGCTCGCCCTGTTCGGCGAGCGGCTGCACGTCCACGACGCCTCGGTGACCGTCGTGCCGCCCGGCCGGGTCGCCCCGGCGGGCCGCGACCACTACGCCGTCTTCACCCCGTACCACCGGGCCTGGCAGCAGACCCCGCACCGCACCGTACTGGGCGCGCCCCGGGCGATCCGCACACCGGACGGCATCGGCAGCGAGAACCTCGCGGTCAGCGGCCCGTTCTCGCCCTCGCTGCCGCGCGGCGGCGAGACCGCGGCCCGGGAACGCTGGCGGCGCTGGGACGTCGACGCGTACGCCGACATCCACGACGACCTGGCGGCCGACGACACCTCCCGGCTCTCCCCGTACCTGCACTTCGGCTGCCTGTCGGCCACCGAGCTGACCGCCCGCGCCCTCCAGCGCGGCGGCCCCGGGGCGGAGGCCTTCGTCCGGCAGCTGGCCTGGCGGGACTTCCACCACCAGGTGCTCGCCGCCCGCCCCGACGCCGCGCACCGCGACTACCGCACCCGGGAGGACCGCTGGCACCACGACGAGCGGGAGGCCGAGGCCTGGCGGGAGGGCCGCACCGGCTACCCGATCGTCGACGCCGGGATGCGCCAGCTCGCCGAGGAGGGCTGGATGCACAACCGGGCCCGGCTGCTGACGGCCAGCTTCCTCGCCAAGTCCCTCCACCTGGACTGGCGGATCGGCGCCGCCCACTTCCTCTCCCTGCTGGTCGACGGCGACGTCGCGAACAACCAGCTCAACTGGCAGTGGGTGGCCGGCACCGGCACCGACACCCGGCCCAACCGGGTGCTCAACCCGCTGCGCCAGGCCGACCGCTACGACCCCGACGGCGCGTACGTACGGCGCTGGGTACCGGAGTTGGCCCACCTGCCCGGACCGGCCGTGCACCGCCCGTGGATGCTCGCCCCCGAGTACCCGGACCCGATCATCGCCCCCGACACCCTCACGGCCCGCCTGCGCCGGGCCCGGGGACTGGACTAGTCGTGTCGGACACGCCATAGGACGCCCGTGCCGCTGTCAGCGCCGCGCGCGGGCACCGGACGGCGCGGCGAGCCGGTCGTCGACGAGGCGGTCGTCGACGAGCCGGGTGCCGGCCTGCTTGACCTGCCGCAGCACGGGGGAGACCTCCATGCTCTGCAGCCCGGTGAGGGACCCGATGCGCTCCGAGGTGAACTCGAACAGCTCGTCGAGGTCCCGGCAGTGCGCGACGGCGTGGATGTTCCAGGGCCCGGAGACGGCCGCGGCGAAGGCGATCCCGGGCTCCTCGGCGAGCGCTCGGCCCGCGTTCTTCACCTCCGACGGGTGCACGCGGAGCAGGAGGTGCGCGCGGGCGTGGTAGCCCAGGGCCGCCGGGGCGATCTCGACGTCGATGTGGAGGACGCGGTGCCGGAGCAGCGCGTCGAGGCGCCGTGCGACGCGCCCCGGGGTGAGCCCGGCGGCCGCGGCGAGATCGACGAGACCGGCGCGGCCGTCCACGGCGAGCGCGTCGAACAGCTTCTCGTCCTCGGGAGTGAGGTGCAGCGGCTCGCGCGCGACGACCGGGGACTCGGTGAAAGGGGGCCCGCCGCTGCCCAGCGCGGCTTCCTCCTGCGGGGACAGCGTGCCCTGCAAGGCGGACCAGTAGTGGCCCCGGCCGCCGAGGAACTGCCGGAGCATGGCGGCGGCGTTGATGTCGAGCACCGCGGCCGTGCGGGGCAGCCGCTGCCCGAGGAGGTCCTCGCGCTGCTCCCGGGTCCGGGACTGCGTCGCGCAGGTGACCTCGCTGCCCGCCGCGCCCAGGGAGACCCAGTTGACGTCGTCACGCCTGGCCAGCGCGTCGGCGATCGCCGGGCCGCTGCCGGGGCGGCAGCGCAGCCGCACCAGCCATCTGCTCTGCCCCAGGGCGCCCGGGTTGACCACGCCGGCCACCCGGATGACACCGTCGGCGCGCAGGCGGCGGTACCGGCGGTTGACGGCGCCCTCGGTCAGGCCGAGGGCGGCCGCGATCGCGGCGAACGAAGCCCGCGGGGCGATCTGCAATGCCCGGATGATTCGCACGTCGTCGGGCTGGATCGGAGCAGATTCCGTCATGAGGACCCTTGCCATGTCGGCAATCCTACGAACGGGCGCGTGCGGCTCGCCCGAGGGGCGGGGCGGGCGGAACACTCGACGATGCCCGAACGGAAGCCGAGGCTCGACCGCGGCTCGAAGAACGGAGATGACGCCTGATGTCATCGACTGGCAGCGAACAGCACCCACCGACCGCGCCGACAGCGCCGACTGCACTGATCGTCGGGGCCTCGCGCGGCCTCGGCCACGCCATGGCGGCGGAGTTCCTCGACCGGGGGTGGGCGGTCGTCGGCACGGTCCGCGACACCACGGCCCGAACGCCGCTGCACGACCTGGCGGATCGTGCCGACGGGCGGGTCACCATCGAGCAGCTCGACATCAACGACCCGGACCGCCTGCCCGTGCTGCACGAACGTCTGGCGCACCGCCCACTCGACGTGCTCTTCGTCAACGCGGGCATCACCACCAGTGTGAGTACGCCGATCGGGGCGGTGACGACGGCCGACTTCATCGAGGTGATGGTCACCAACGCGCTCAGCCCCATGCGGGTCATCGAAGCCCTCGAGGAGCTGGTGTCCCCGGCGGGCCTGATCGGGGTGATGTCCTCCGGACAGGGCAGCCTCACCAACAACACGACCGGGGGCCGCGAGGTCTACCGGGGCAGCAAGGCGGCCCTGAACATGTTCCTGCGCAGCTTCGCGGCCCGGCGTAGCGGGACGCAGCGCGCCTTCGTGCTGCTGGCGCCGGGCTGGATCCGCACCGCCCTGGGCGGCCCGGACGCGCCGTTCACGCTCGAGGAGACCGTTCCGCTGCTGGTGGACGTCCTGCTGTCGCGACTGGGCACGCCCGGGCCGGCGTACCTGGACCGCTTCGGCCAGACCGTCCCCTGGTAGACCCCTCAGCGCCCCGCTGGGCTCACTGCGCCCGGACGATGACCACCGGGCAGGTCGCGTGCTGCGCGCAGCGGGTGCTCACCGAACCCAGCAGCGCCCGGGTGAAGCCGCCGCGCCCGTGGCTGCCCACCACCAGCAGCTCGGCGCCCTGAGAGGCGTCGAGCAGGACGTCGGAGGGGTCGCCCATGACCATCGTCCGGCGGACCGGCACCGGGCAGTCCGCGCCGAGCACCGCGTCGAGTTCCTCCGCGAACTTCCGCTCGGCCAGGCCCTGGTCGAAGGCGGTGTCGACCACCGGCGCCGACCAGCCGAAGTGGCTCGGCGGCTCCCAGGCGCCCACGGCGTCCACCACCGCACCGCTCAGCCCGGCGTGCCGGACCGCCCAGCGCAGCGCGGCGTGCGACGGCGGGGAGCCGTCGACGCCGACCACGACGCGGGGAGGGGAGTCGTTCGGGTCCATCGGTACCGTCCTGGGGTCGTCGTCGTCAGTCCTCCCACCACGGTGCGGACCGCCCGCCGGCACCGCCAGTACGGCCCGGCACCCGGGTGACGCGTGCGGGCCGGGGGAGTCGGGCGTCAAGGCCGGTGGGGCCGCAGCTCGGCTGCGGCCCCACGGGTTCGTTCGGACGGTTCAGGCGGTTCAGGCCGTTCGGACGGATGCTCTTATGGATGTCAAGCAGCGGTGGTGAGCTGCTCGGCGGTGACGTGTGAGGTGCCGGGCGTGGTCAGGACCTGGTAAATCTCGCGGGCG